>DASUXH010000124.1:0-3769 GCA_036378015.1 Nitrospira sp.
TCAAGCCCTGCTCCGAAGAGAGAACAAGGACAAGGCGCATAGAATAGGAGCGGAGTTCGTAGTACGATCTTGAAACCCCTTCTCCGCTATCCTCGATGATGGACACCGGCCGCAATAATCGAACTAACGAACCTGGGCCGACCGACGTTGCGCCTTCCTCTCTCAGTGCTTCATCACCTATGGCCGTGGCGCCTGCGCCTCCTCTCCAGGAGTCGATCACCTGGATCTATCGGCATTCACTGCCCGTGCGAGTCGGGCATTGGATCAATGCCGCCGCTCTCATCATCCTCATCATGAGCGGCTTGCAGATTTTCAACGCGCATCCGGCGCTCTACTGGGGCAATCGATCCGACCGGAGCGAGGCGCTGCTCTCCATCAGGCCGGTACGGATGGAAAACGGCGAGGTCAAAGGCATCACGACCGTCTTGGGACATTCCTTTGACACGACCGGTGTGCTGGGATACTCCGATCACACGGCAAGAGCGTTCCCAGCCTGGGCCACCATCCCCGGTCCGCGATGGTTGGCCATGGGACGCCAGTGGCATCTGTTCTTTGCGTGGGTCTTCGCACTCACGGGTCTGCTCTACCTCTGCTATGCCGTCGTCAGCCGTCATCTCTTTCGACAGCTCCTTCCAACGCGATGGGATCTGAGCGGCCTGGGCCGAGCGATCAAAGATCACTTGCTCCTTCGCCATGGCGGCGCCGCTTCTGGCTACAATGTGCTCCAGAAACTGGCATACGTGGCCGTGCTGTTCGGTCTGGCTCCGCTGATCCTATTGACCGGCCTCAGCATGTCGCCGATGATCGATGCGGCGTTCCCCTGGCTGCTTCATCTCTTTGGTGGACGGCAAGGGGCGCGGACCATTCACTTCATCGCATGCTTTTCGTTTGTCGGCTTCATCGGCATTCATGTGGGACAGGTGGTGATCACGGGGCTCGTAAACAATATGCGATCAATGATTACCGGATGGTTTGCGGTCAAGGAGGGACGCGATGTCGCTTAAAGGGCTGACGCGCCGCCGGTTGCTGCAAGGCGTAGGGGGCACTGTGGGGCTTTTGGCCATGGCCGGCTGCGACAATCTCTCGGGAAGCGAGTGGTTCCGCAACCTGCTCGGGCATACGGAAGCGTTGACCGAACGGATGCAACGACTTCTGACGCCGAGGAATGCGTTGGCGCAAGAATACGCCGAAAGCGAGATCTCCGCAGTGTTTCCCGCGAACGGGAACAGCGATCCGGGGACTCAAGAGTATGTCGACATGGTCCAACACCACTTTGTCGATTGGCGCGTGACTGTCGGTGGTCTGGTCGTGAAACCGACCAGGTTCTCGCTGGCCGACCTCAGGGCGATGCCTTCGCGCACGCAGATCACCCGCCATGATTGCGTCGAAGGGTGGAGCGCCATCGGCAAGTGGACGGGAGTGCCGCTCGGCGACCTTATGCACCAGGTGCAGCCGTCATCCGATGCGCGATATGCTGTGTTCCACTGCGCCGATATCGACGAGCAGGGGATTGCCTATTATGAAAGCATGGCCGTGGAGGATCTCTATCACCCGCAAACCATCCTGGCCTACGATCTGAACGGCAAACCGTTGGACGTGCCTCACGGCGCACCGGTTCGACTGCGATTCGAGCGGCAGTTGGGGTACAAACACGCGAAGTATGTAATGGCAATCGAACTCGTCGGCTCACTGGCCGGCATCGGCGGCGGGAAAGGCGGCTATTGGGAGGACCAAGGCTACGAATGGTATGCCGGGATTTAAGGAAGGATGGCAAAGCCGGCATTGCCCTGCCACCCTCGCAACCCGCAGACTGTAGTGACCATCCGCCTCGCCGCTAGCGACCCGCGTAGTCTCGACGGCAAGTTTGCTCCGCCAACATCTTCTGTCCCGTCGTTGCGTCTTTGGGAATGCGTCCCAGACAAGTGTCCAACGTCTCTTCTTCAACTCCTGCCGCGATACGGGTTTTGCTCGAGGACTGATTCATCGAACGAGATTCGGTCGCCGCCGCATTGGGGGCGACTGCTGGCGGGCTCGACATGGTGGCTCCTCCACTGCTGGACATCGACGAGGTGGTATCAGAAGACACCACCTTGTCGTCGCTTGCACAACCAGCAACCATCAGTGCAAAGAAAATGACGAACAGTGCATTGCTCAGCATAAGAAACCTCCAATAAGTTGTTCAACCCAATTAAACCTACCGTGCACCTACACACGTTCAACTAGCACTTCCCCCGGTCCTTCTCCTTTCTTATCGCATGTAGGGTGTCTCCGACTTGCGGACAATGCAAGTGCAAATTTTGTGGGCTTGAACAAGCGCGACGATGTGTGGTCAGATTTCCAGCAGCTATGAGGATGGCTATGCTGAACGTTCGAACCATCGCGCTTGTCGCATTCTACGTCTTAATGGCGGGGATCTCCGAGAATGTGTTGGCAGAACCGCAACGACCGGTGAATCCTAAAGCCGCTGAGCAGTTTGCGTCCGATTCAGAGAAAGCCGAGCGCGGAGACGCTGATGCTGCCTACCGTCTCGGTGAAGCGTTTGAATCGGGCCGTTTTGGAGGGGTCGTGGACCTTAGCAAGGCCCTGACGTATTACCGGCAGGCTGCCAAGCAGGGGCATCGACAAGCCGCTGCGCGAGTGGCTGAAATCGAGGCGAAATTAGGACCCAAGGAAGAAAAGCTCCAACCGTCGCTTCCTTCGCCTGGACAGGGTTATTGACGTCTGAAATTTGAAACGACGCGTTGCGTTACGGCGCGTTGCCCGCCCTCCATTTAATCGAACAGCCGATGCTGGGCTTTTGATCGGGATCCACCGGTTTCCCGGCGAGAACGGCATCAAGGGCCGCCCGCAGATCCCGACCGGTGACCGGTTTGGTGTTGCCGGGACGGCTGTCGTCGAGCTGCCCGCGATAGACCAACCGCTGTTGGGCATCAAATACATAAAAGTCCGGCGTGCAAGCGGCCTTGTAGGCCTTGGCAACGTCTTGCGTCTCATCGAAACAATAGGGGAATCGAAAGTCGAGCCGTTGGGCCATCTCCTTGAGTTGATCGGGGGCGTCGTCGGGATAGGTGGCGGGGTCGTTGCTGCTGATACCGATGATGCCGACCTTTTTGTCCTGATAATCTTTTCCGATCTTGGCAATAGCCTGTTCCACGTGCTTGACGTAGGGACAGTGGCGGCAGATGAACATGACCAGCAAGCCGTCCTTGCCGTGAAATGAGTCGAGCGAATAGACCTGCTTGTGCACGACGTCCGGCAGGAAAAACGGAGGAGCAGTCGTTCCGAGCGGAAGCATTACCGATTCAACAGCCATAGATGCCTCATAAGTTTTCTCGGAGGAAAGTGCCCGAATCTGCACGTAGACCGCACGGCAGAGGATGCCTATCGGCTCTTAAACGTCAGCGATCCCCATTCTGCGGCGGTGTGACGCGCTCCAGCTATGCCGCCTTGCGGTACTGCTGCGCCGTTGACGGCTCTCCCACGGTCGTCGTTTCCGCCAGCTCTTCATCCGTCAGAAAAACCCATCTTAGGAACGCGGTCACGAAGAGCGCAATGACGAACATGATCCCGGCCATGGTTAACAGGAGGAGGACGCTGCCAAGTACCGTGTCGAACATAAGGCACCTCAGGTGAAGATTGTGTGTATCTCACCTTCAGCCTACACCAAAACCACTCCTTTATTTCCTGGAAGAGTCCCTGGCGGCCTGATATGCGAGCCACCCCACCATCACCATGATCAACAACCCCGGCCAGCCGCCGACAGGAGGTG
>DASUXH010000125.1:0-6364 GCA_036378015.1 Nitrospira sp.
TCTACCTTACGCTCGACTGAAACTGCATTGCAGAGCGAGAACTTTCTTCTGTGCTTTTCGAGGGCCACGAGTAACACAGAAATGGCTGCGGGTGTAATACCTGAGATCCTAGAAGCCTGACCAATCGAGGCTGGACCGACCCGTTTCAGCTTCTCACGTACCTCATGGGAAAACCCCGTCACGGTGTCATAGGAAAATTCGCGGGGAATACCTCGCGTCTCCAGTTGCTTGAAACGATGAACTTGTTGAAGCTGCCTTTTTATATAGCCAGAATACTTGATTTGTATTTCTACTTCTTCAATTATTTCCGCATCTTGGGATCGTTTCAGCTGTAGACAATCCATCAATGCCTGATATGTCACACCCTGACGTCTCAGCAGATGTGCTGTCGAACAGGGACCTGGAACGTGATCAATGTTTGCCGTCGTCAAGCGGCGACGAACGTCCTCCGTGAGCCGCGGTTTCGTGGCTTCGAGTCTTTGGATCTCATCGTCAATTTGGCGGCGTTTCAGGACGAACTTCGCATAAAGGTCGTCAGGTATCAACCCAATCTGACGCGCAGCTTCGGTGAGTCGGAGATCAGCATTGCCATGACGCAACAGAAGTCGATACTCCGCGCGAGAGGTAAACATTCGATAGGGCTCTCGAGCGTCTTTGGTGATGAGATCATCGATGAGTACCCCGATGTAGGCTTGGGAACGGTCGAGAATCAATGGCAGCTTGTTTCGCAATTTGAGAACCGCATTAATCCCTGCCATCAGACCCTGAGCTGCCGCTTCCTCATAACCCGATGTCCCGTTGATCTGCCCCGCATGGTAGAGCCCTTCCACAAGCTTGGTTTCCAGCGAAGGATGTAACTGTCGAGGAGGAAAATAATCATACTCAATCGCGTAGCCGGGCTTGAGCATCTTGGCCTGTTCCAACCCAGGAATCGTTTTAAGCATGGCGCTCTGCACATCGACCGGCAGACTTGTCGAAATGCCATTGGGATAGAATTCTGTCGTCTGGAGACCTTCCGGCTCCACGAAAATCTGGTGTCGTGACTTCTCAGCAAAGCGAACGACCTTATCCTCAATTGACGGACAATAGCGGGGTCCCACTGATTCGATCACACCGCTGTAGAGCGGTGAGCGGTCAAGACTGTTCCGGATGATGTCATGCGTCTTCTCATTCGTGTAGGTCAGATGGCAGTCGCGTTGCGGGGTGCGGATTCGCTCCGTACGATACGAAAATGGCGGAGGCGGGTTGTCACCGGACTGTGGCGTCATCACGGAAAAATCGATCGTGTCACGATCCAACCGAGGCGGAGTGCCGGTTTTTAACCGTCCGACTTCAAATCCCAAGTCTCTCATGCAGTCCGACAGGTGCTCAGCGGAGACTTCGCCGGCGCGCCCGGCGGGAAAGTGATTCAGACCGATATGGATTAATCCCTTAAGGAAAGTTCCCGATGTCAAGACCACAGCCTTGGCCGCAACGCGCTGGCCCCCGTCGGTCAACACGCCCGTGACACGCCCGCTCTCGATGAGCAGGCGATCCACCGTCCCTTCGGCAATCGTGAGTCCGGCCTGGCGCTCCAACGCGCCCTGCATGGCCTGCCGGTACAGCGCCTTGTCGCACTGCGCGCGCAGAGCGCGAACGGCTGGTCCTTTACTCGTATTGATGAAGCGGAATTGGATGCCCGCCCGATCGGTGTTCACGGCCATTTCTCCGCCCAGAGCATCGATTTCCTTAACCAGGTGTCCTTTCGCAATACCACCAATCGCCGGGTTGCAGGACATCTGGGCGACCCGCGCGCGATCCATCGTCAAAAGGAGCGTGCTTGCACCCATTCGCGCGGCTGCCAAAGCCGCTTCGCAGCCTGCATGCCCCCCTCCGACCACGATCACGTCAAACGCCTGCGACATGGCGATTCCCTACTTTCCAATACAAAACGTCGAAAAGATCTGTTCCAAGATTTCATCCGTCGTGATGATGCCGGTAATCTCCCCCAGGGCATCGGCCGCGGCCCGAATGTCGACGGCAACGAGTTCATTTGCCATAGCGGCACTAACCGATTCCTCGGCCTGGGCCAACGATTCCCGGGCACGAACAAGGGCAGCCTGATGCCGCACGTTTGTGACGACGACACCATCGGTAGAGTCGGCGCCACTTTCAATCAATTGGGCGCGAATCGCCGCCCGCAGCCCATCAATCCCTTCTCCAGTTTTGGCCGACAAGGGCAACGCCGCTGTTCCAGATCTCGTGTCTGACGGAACGACCCTCATCGGAAGGTCGGCCTTGTTGATGACGATCACATGTTTGCCCCCAGCAGCTTGATCGATCAATCGGCCATCATCCTCGCTCAAAGGAACCGTCCCATCAATCACCACAATTTGAAGGTCGGCGTCCTTCTGTGCCGACCGCGACCGCCTGATGCCCTCACGCTCCAGCATGTCGTTTGTTTCTCGGATGCCCGCCGTATCGACGAGGTGAATGGTGACGCCGTCCAAATCAATGGATTCCTCGATGATGTCTCTGGTCGTTCCCGGCACCTCGGTCACAATCGCCCGGTCTTCTTTGAGCAGCCTATTAAGCAAGCTGGATTTCCCCACGTTTGGACGTCCCGTTATGACGACGCGGGCGCCCTCCCGAAGCCAGCGCCCATTCCGCGCGGTGGCATCCAAGCGCTCTATGAGCGCGCCAACGTCCTCGATCCTCCGCAGCAGTTCCGGCTTACTGAGGAATTCGATCTCTTCACCGACGAAATCGATGCCGGCTTCGAGCTGCGCCAAAAGGCGTAACAAGGCATCTCGTGCCCTATCCACCTCCCGGGCCAACTCGCCGCGCAGTTGTCTCTGGGCTGCCGTGAGGCTTGCGGCTGACTTGGCGCGAATCGTGTCGAGCACCGCCTCAGCCTGCGACAAATCAAGCCGGCCGTTGAGAAAGGCCCGCCTCGTGAACTCCCCGGGCGCCGCCATTCTGGCTCCCGCTGCGACACACCCATGACAGACCAGGGACAGCACAAGTCCTCCGCCATGCGACTGGATTTCGACGATGTCCTCGCCGGTGAAGGACCGCGGCGCTTTCATAAATACGACAAGCGCCTCGTCAAAAACCCCGCTCGCTCGCAAGGGGGCTTTCGACGGATCGGCTTGAGGTCCGGTAACTGAAGGGGGGAGGTGCACATCTGCGAGGTGAAGCGTATGAGACTTCACCGAGGCAAGGGGGCGTCCGGACCGCAGTCGGACGATCCGTTCTGCCACGGCCAGAGCACGCGAGCCGCTGAGCCGCACAATGCCGATGCCGCCTTCACCGGCCGGGGTGGCAATCGCGCAAATTGTGTCCTCGAGCGCTCCGGTCAACATGAGCGCAATCTCTCATTTCGATGGTTCGATGATGAACGGCCGGTTGGCGTAGAGCCGCTCGGTCAATACCTGTTGCCCGATCGTCAACATGTTGTTCGTCAGCCAATAGAGCACAAGGCCGGCCGGAAAATTAATGAATAGAAACGTCATGAAGACCGGCAGGACCAACATCACTTTGGCTTGAGTCGGATCCATAGTGGTGGGAGTGATTTTTTGCTGGATGACCATCGTCACTCCCATGATGATCGGGAGCACGTAGTAGGGATCCTGGACCGACAGGTCGGTGATCCAACCGAAAAAAGGCGCCTGTCGAAGGTCGATGGTCATGTAAAGAATGTTGAACAGCGCCACGAACACCGGCATTTGCAGAATCATCGGCAGGCATCCGCCGACCGGATTTACCTTGTGATCACGATACAGCTTGATGAGCTCCTTGTTCAATTTGTCGCGGTCATCTTTGAACTTTTCTTGTAGACCCAACACCTTCGGCTGGATCATCTGCATCTGCTTCATGGATTTATAGCTTTTGAACTGAAGAGGCACAAAAAGCAGCTTGATGCCCATCGTCAATAAGATAATCGTGACCCCGTAATTATGCGTGTACTCGTTGATGAAGCGCAGCACGTAAAAAATCGGCTTGGCGACGGCCTTGACGACGCTCCAGCTCCCGAAAATGAACCAGCCGAAGTCGATGGTTTCTTCGAGGCCTACGTTTAGCGATCGCAGCGTGTCGTATTCCTTTGGCCCCGCATACAACTGAAAGCTCGTCATAACTCCGACGCCCACGGGCGGCATGCGCACTCCTGCAGACACCAGTTTGTCGCCCTCTTTTTTCGCGACTGCCGCGCTGGCGCCCTGAGGCATCAACACAGAAAGGAAATACTTGTCCTGAAGCGCCACCCACTGGACGGCGCCCTTGCGTTCGATTTCCTTTTCCTTATCCGGCGTTTCCTTTTCGACTTTCCCGTCCACCATCGAGGCCGACCCGATGAGGCCGATAAAGCCGTCACCCCATTCGACGATCCCGAAGTTCGTTCCGAGCACGATGTCATACGCGCCTGTCAAACCCTCGACGGTGACGGCCACATCCACCAGATAGCTTCCCTGGTGAAAGGTCAGGCGCTTCGACACGATGAGTCCAGAGACCGAGTCCCGGAACCGGAGAGTCGCATGTCCGACAGGATGAGCACTATCGAGAGTCGTAAAGTCGGTGTCGATCGCATGGAGGCCTTCACGAAGAACCTTGTCAGCGGCCGTGTCGGCTATGGTCAGGGACAGAGGCTCCTTGAACTTTGCACCCTGATGGACCAGTTGAACGGGCTTTTGTTCTGGATCTGCAGTGTGATGATGCTTAAGTTCCCAGCTCGCAATCACGCCTCCACGGGCTTGCAACCCGACCCGAATGACATCCGTCTCAATGATGACCGTCTGCTCGGTAACCTGGGCTTGTTCCGAGGAGGATGCCTGGCGAGGTGACGTGTCAGCGTTCGCCGCCGAAGAAGCGGTGCGGTCGCCTGCCGAAGGCGAAGGACTATCGGAAACCCCGCTCGGCGTAGCGGTTGTCTCCGCCGGCGGACCCTGCACCGTCTCAGGCGGCGCGGGCAGCAATCCCAATTGCTTCAGCAGGAGATCATAACCGAGGATCACCGCCAGGGACAGGACGAGAAAGATCACCACACGCTTTTCCATCACGAGTCCCTGGCCCCTTGTGCTTTCGGCTCACTGTTGACGGGATCGTACCCTCCGGGATGAAACGGATGGCATCTCAGCAGGCGCCACACAGCGAAGCCGCTCCCCTTGACGATGCCGAAGCTATGGATCGCTTCACACGCATACTGGGAGCACGTCGGTTCGAATCGGCAGGCAGGCCCAAGCCAAGGCGAGATCAACACCCGATAGGCACGTATGACCGCAACGAACATTGTCCTCATCACCGTTGCTCCGGAGTGCTGAGAACGCCTTGGCGCCGCAGCGTTGACCGCCACAGAGTTTTAAGCTCTTCGAACGAAAGGGTAAGGGCTTCCCGCTTCGGAAACACGAGCAGCGCGTGGTCAGCGGCCAGTTCGCCCCGTACCTGACGCGACAACTCGCGGAAGAGACGTTTCACGCGGTTTCGACGAACCGCAATGCCGAACCGTTTACCAACGACGATCCCTACGCGGCTGTTTCGCGCTTCGGTCCTGCAAATTAGCAAATTGAAGCAGGCGGTAGACAGACGGCGGCCGTGCTGCTTCACGTATTCAATGTCGCGGCTGGCCCGCAGGAAAAAGGACCGATCACCTGCACCTGGCGACATCGTCCTGCTCATAGGGCCATGCCAAACCCGTCCGCCCGGCTCTTGCGTTCCGAGGTGGGCCGGAGCGCTCCTTGGTGCTCTGGAGAAACGTCCCTGCTTGAGGAAAACAAGGCGGGCGGAAGGTCGTGTAGCGCGAGTCTCTAGACGGTCAAACGCGCGCGGCCCTTGGCTCGACGGCGAGCCAGGACTTTGCGGCCGTTTTTCGTGCTCATGCGTTTGCGAAACCCGTGTTCTCGCTTCTTTTTGAGGTTCGACGGCTGTTGAAACGTAAAGGACATACCGGTCACCTTTCGAGCAAAATTCCAAAGAACGCCGCATTATAGGGGCGCCTCCACAACGTGTCAAACTCACAGGTGCGCGGAAGCTTCGCCCTTACATCACATGTCTTTTTACAGCCCGAACCGGTCGGCTAACTCTTTGATCTGACTGTCAGATTGAGGCGCTTTTGTGGACGTTTTTAAGAAAATGGACTAGACTGCCCCAGACTTTCTACCTAATGTGTGTGGGCACCACCATAACCCATTGCGGAATCAGGGCTTTGGAAGCGGGCGCTTCCCGGACCTTCTGGCACTGCCTTTGCGAAATTGTGAGAGGTTTCGACTCATCTCAGGCGCGTCGACAGCGCTAGCGGATGGAACCGTCCATTCATGAGGAGGAGCGTGATATGAAAATCCGCCATGTTCTGATGTCGATTTTGGGAATGTCTCTCTTGATGGGCGGCTGT
>DASUXH010000126.1:0-8114 GCA_036378015.1 Nitrospira sp.
CTTTGCGGCCTCTATCGCCAGACGGGTGGCGTCCTCCCGCGTGTCGCGGTCTCCCATTCGGAATTCACCCTGGGACAACACAATGCGCACCTCCGCTGAAACCGGAGCGACGACTGGAGAGCCCAGCGCCATGAAGAACAGACCGAAGGTAAGCGAGGGGACAACACGGGCAGGATTCCGCGGCCTCAGGAGTGCTGAATTCGAAGGCCGGTCGGGCATGATCGTCACCTTCCAGGAAGACTCAGCCGATCACATGCCGAGGCCTACCATAACATCCGCGCTGGTCCTTTCACCAGGGCCCGGAGGAGTTGTTGGCGCGGCTTGCCTTAAAGAAAATTCGCATGCTAAGGTACCCATTCCCTTTTCGGCTCCAAATCTGGAGAGCTCATACATGACGGTATCATTTCAGCCTGTCTATGCGCTCACGTTCGGCTTGTTTCTTGCGGTTGCCGTGGGAACTTCGGCAGCCACCATCCGTCCTTCCCCTGAGGACAAAGGTACTCCCGCAAGTCCGCCGACCGAGCATGTGATTCTTTTCGTGTTGGAGGGATTCAGTCAGGAATCTCTCAAGGGTGGCACTATGCCGACCTTGAGCAAGCTGATCAAGGACGGTGCGGTCACCTGGTCGGCCAGCGGCGTCAAGCCGCCGCTTCGATTGCCGACGATGGCCTCGATCATTACGGGCGTTTCCGTCGAAAAACATGGGATCAATTGGAACAATTTTGAGTTCAGCCGCGGGTATCCACGGTCGCCCAGCGTATTCGATTATCTCGATCTAAGCGGGGGACGGGACAGCGCGATTTTTTTCATGGATGAATCGCTGTACCAACTCGCGAGACCAGAACCCTATACGGATTATCAGATGTGCGGGCCGCTGAAGCCGGAATGCAGCCCGGATCGTCTTGTGGCCTACATCCAGCAGTATTTCAAGAAGGCGACGAGCGGGCATGGGTACGGCCATGCCATTCTTTCGTTGCCGCATTTTCTGGTCGTGCACCTTCCTGAAGCCGGTCGCGTCGGCGTCTCACGCGGGTGGGGTTCTAAGGAATATCGGGAGGCGTTGCGCACAGTCGACAGGGCGATCAATTCGGTGTTGGACATCTACAAGGCCCAAGACCTGATGAAGCGGACCACCGTGTTTGTGACGTCGCTGAGCGCCGAAGGCGTCGACGCCGGTAAGCAACAGCCGGCGAATGTCACGCCTGTTGTTCCCTGGATCGCGTCGGGAGTCGGCATCAAGCATGGTCATGCCATCCACCAGCCCGTCTCTGTCATCGATACGGGGGCGACTGTGATGCGCACGTTGGGCCTGCAAACGCACACGGAATGGGAGAGCCGGCCGGTGGAGGAAATCTTCCAATATGCGTTTGTGGCGGCCGCCCCCAACTCCAACGTCCCCTGACACCGGCGATGAACCACGGTCACGAACTCGAAGCATGGCGGTGGGTGATGGGCTTTTGGGCCGTCCTGTTCGCCGGCGCGTCCGGGCTCTCGATCGTAGACGCCGCGTCTCCGCCAAGTTATACGAAAGAGCATGCCATCATGATCGATCCGACGGTGCTCGATCCTCCGTCATGGTGGTACGTCCCTGGCGTCACGCCCTCCATCTACAATTCGGATCCCGACTCGTTGGATGCGTTCAAGACCACCGATAAGCGGACACTGGCCTTGAAGCCGGGAAAGTATAAATTCATCAGTTTCACGTTTGATTTTCCGTTCTCAGTGAATCTCGACGGCAAACTCGATTTTGCTCCTTCGCTTGACCAATGTGTGGAAGGGCGCGGGACGCAGACGCTGATCGTCCGGTGCAAGCGGACGTATCCCTATGGGGGCCAGCCTGATTACACCTATCAATAGAGAACGAGGACAGCGACGATGACGCAGGCGTTGGAAGATCTGTTGGAAGCGCTCGAGGATGTGGACGATGCCACGCGCGAAGAAGCGGCAAAGGCGCTCGGGGCCATTGCGGACCCGCGGAGTCTGGGCGCCTTAATCGGCGCATGCGGAGACGAATACTGGTCCGTTCGCGCGCATGCCGCATCCGCACTGGCCAAACTCGGCGGACCTCAGGCAGCCGAAGCGCTCATCGGGTTGTTCAACGATCCTATTATGGAGGTGCGGAACCAGGCGGTTGAGGCCGCGACGACTCTCGGGCCGGCCGTCTTGGATCGGATGGTTACGGCGCTGAAGGATGAACGGTGGCGCGTGCGGGAACATGCTGCCAAAACCTGCGGGGACATCAGGGACCGTAAGACCGTCGATGCCTTGATCGTGGCCTGCCGGGATCGAGACGGCGCCGTCAAGAGCGCCGCCGCGGAAGCACTGGGGAAGATCGGTGATCCGAAATCTGTGCCGATCATGATCAAGCTGTTCCGCGATACCTCCAAAATCGTGCGCGAAACCGCCGGCACGGCGCTCGTCTACATCGGTGAGCCTTCCGTCGATCCATTGATCGAGTGTTTCAAGGACAAGGATTTCGTCGTACGCTGTCATGCTGCGCGGGCGCTGGGCGGTATGACGACCGATTACCAGATCGGCCGCACCTGGGTGCGTGATGCCAAGGTTGTCGACGCGCTCATCGCCGCCCTGAAAGATCCGGATCGTGCCGTTCGTGAGGATGCCACGATCGCACTGGGCATGATCGGCGATCCACGAGCGATCGACGCGTTGATTGAGGCGATGAAGGATGGGGCCGTGAAACGCCACGCCATTGCATCCCTCGGCATGATCGGAGACCCCAGGGCGTTGGGTCCGGTTCTCAATGCGCTCAAGGGCAAAGGCATCAAGCAGGAAGGCACGCCGACACCAGGCTGCATCGTGAGCGAAGACGCGTTCATCAAGGAAGCCGCCGCCACGGCGCTTGGACAGTTCCGCGACCCTCGCGTGATTCCCGATCTGATTATGTTGCTGAAAGACGGAGTCCTGCGCGAAAAGGCGAGCGCTGCGCTGGTGGCGATCGGCGATACGGCGATCGAACCGCTCATCGGGTTTTTGTACGATCCCAAGGCCTCCGAGGTGTCCGCGGAAGGCGAACGGGTGCTATCCTATGCGTCGGTTCGCCTGAGCGCGAAGGACGCGTTGCGGCAACTCGTGCTGGAAACGCTCGAGAACCTGGGCTGGACTCTGCCGCAGGAAGACCTTGCGGTGGATTCCAGTTTCGTGGACAACGCGCGCGTCGATAAGCCATTGGGCGAAGCAGGACGGTTCGGCCCTGCGGGCGATCTCGCGAAGTAGTCACTTCCGTACGGCGATCCCGTGCGTATCCGCGGTCTCTTTCCCATCCTTCATGTTGGTGATAGCGGCCTGTCCCTTGTAGTGTCCGATCTTCCCTGCGGCGTCCACGTGGATCACGCCCACACCGGGAACCGTTCCCTTGGCGTTGTTGACGGCTTTGTCGTTGCCGGTCAACGGCGCCGGCCCACGAAGCCCCACGAAGACGTACTGGCCGTCCGGCGCCACATCCATAAGGTCGGGGGCGGGATCATTGTTCTGGTCAGTGACCAGATTGACGGAGGCCACGCTGAGGTTGCTCAACGTATCGATGATTTCGATGTTATTGCCGGCACGATCAACGCTCCAGAGGAAGCGTCCTACCGCTCCCATGCCGTGTGAATCGGCAAACTGGCTGTCCCGTTGAGAGATTAGTTTGGCTGGGACGGATTTCGGCAGGCTGCTCAGATCCACGGCATAGACGTCGTACGACAAAGGGGCGATCGGCCAGCCGCCTCCCGAATTTATGTACATTGTCCCACCCGCCTCGATGCCGCCGCATCCGGCCGGATGGACCTGATTGTTATCGAGTGTTGCCACCACCGTCATTGGCGAAGCAGTCACATCCGCGACGATAAGTCCTCCGCCCCGGACCGTAATCAATGCATAGGTGCTCGTCGATTCTGTAATAGGACAGATGGGCGAGTTGTCCGGACGCTCACCGCTTTCCATGACCCCCAGGTTGAGGACGTCCTTCTCAGGATCGAAGCTGAACTTGTGCGCTCCATAATCCGTCCAAATGCGGATGAGTTTTTTTTCTGCCGTGTTGGCCGCCAGCGCCATCTTCTCATTTGGCGTCGGCCATGCAGCATGAACGTTCTTTCCCATCAACAGGCAGGCGTCAGGCTTTTTGGTTGCGGCATCCAGGAACAGGACGTGACCACTCAAGAATGAGACAAGCGCGTGATCCTGCTTGGCATTGAAAAACAGCATGTGTGGACGTCGAACGGGTTTCTTCGTGGCCTCCTCGCAAAACTTGCCGAGGTCCGCTGAAAAGTCGATGGTCTGAGACGGCTTTGCGGAGGAAGCATTGGCCGCCAACTGGGCGCCGTCGTAAATGTATAAGTATCCGCCGCTTTCCTTTCCCGTATCGGATTGGTCGGTCAACCAGACCTCATACGCGGAGCCATTCGAAATGCCGGCGGCAAACAGGAGGACTGAGAGGACCATGGTCTTGAGCGTCCACTGAACTGTCATCTGTTGGGGAGTTTCATGGCGACCTCCTCTGCACGGATTCAGTGAAAGGCAGCGAGCCGGGGTCAACATCGTAGTCAGCGGTGTTTGTGGAGTCAATCAGCGAAGGCCGCGACACACGGATCAAGTGTCATCTTGCGCGTCGGAACCGGCACGCGTTCGTTGACCCTGCGAAAATGGCTGTGTTACGCTCACCAATTCCGAGGAAGAGCCCCGATGGCCGATTCCGTAGCCGAGCAAATTGCGGCTCTCAAAGATGAGGATTGGGCCATACGCGAAGAGGCCGCGATGGCGTTAGGGACGTTTCGCGATCCGCGGGCCGTGGCCCCGTTGGTCGGATTGTTGCGCGATGCGGATCGGGCCGTGCGGCAAGCAGCCATCGACGCCTTGACGGCGATTGGAGAGCCGTCCGTTCCGGTCCTTGGTCTATGTCTCTCGGATTCGCAGCCGGGCGTGCAGGAAGCCGCTTCGTCGGTGTTGGCCTTGATTGCCGATAGCCGCGTCCTCACTCCGCTGATCGATGCCCTCGGAAATCAAGACTGGAGCGTTCGGATGCATGCGGCAAAGGCCTTGGGCCGAATTAAAGATGCGCACGCCATTGAACGCTTGATTCCCCTGCTTCAAGACAAGGTGAAGGCCGTACGGGAAGAGGCCACGATTGCCTTGGCAGAAATCGGAAATGCTGCGCTTCCTTCCTTGCTCGCAGCGTTGAAGCATCCCGAATGGTTGGTGCGCTTACATGCGGTGGAAGCGCTCGGGAAGAGCCGATCGGCCGACGCCGTTGAACCGCTCTTATGGGTGTTGTTCAATGACCAGGATCAGGCCATTCGGGAAGACGTCGTTCGTGCGCTGGGCCAACTCGGCGACGCCCGGGCATTGGAATTTCTTGTAACGGTGATGAAAGAACCCGGCCTCCGGCCTCTTGCCGTCGACGCGTTGGGCAGGATCGGGGACCGCCGTGCCGTCCTGACGCTGATCGCGGTTCTGGAAGGCAGCGATCGACCGATCGCTTCGAGGACGGTGGCCGGATGCGGCGACAGCTGGAACGAAGAAATGGAAACGAGAGGCGCTGCGGTACGAGCGTTGGGAAGTCTCGGCGATGAGTCTGCCATTCCCATTTTACTGAAAGCATTGGACCAGACCGTCACCCGTGCCGATGCTGCGGCGGCCTTGGCGAAGTTCGGCTCGAAGGTGGTCGCTCCGTTGTTGACCATCATGACGCAAACGTCTGATGAGAACATGCGGTTCCACGTGAAGGACGCCCTCGCGAAAGTCGGTTGGCGGCCCGGACGGGTCTAGGGCCCGGGGCAGGCAAATGTCGAAGGAAAGCATCGAGACGCTCGTCGCGGAGCTCGTTCACGAAGAGGACTGGCGCCGTATGCGGGCGACAGCCGCGTGTTTGGCCGGCGGTCCTAGGGCAGTGCAGGTCTTGATCGAAGCCCTGCGCTCGGGAACGGCGGACTTAAAGCGAGAAGCCGCAGCCATGTTGGCCAGGATCAAGGATCCTCAGGCGGGAGTCGCGTTGGTGGGATTGCTAGAAGATTCGGAGGAAGCGGTGCGGAAGGCCGGGGCGACCGCGTTGGAGCAGATGGCCGGAGTGCTGGATGCTGAAACCGCGTCGGCATTGGTGGCCCTGCTGCCGAAAACACGAGAAGCGGACAACCGTCAATTGGTGTCGCATCTCGTCGGCGCCATTCCGACGGCAGTCGCTCCTCTGTGCCAGATGATGAAACATTCCGATGTAGACGCTCAAGTGGCCGCCGCGACCATGCTCGATCATTTGCTGGATCCGCGTTCCGTCGACGCGTTTATCGACGCCATGGCCCAGCCAGCCGTTCGCGACCTTGCCGCCGGCACGCTGAAGAAGCTGGGCGCCATACGCGAGCGCATCGATGATGCCTTCAACGCCTTACGTGATGTGGAAGGCGCAAGTGAGCGGGAAGAGGCCCGCATGGCGACGGTGATCGGTCTCCTCGGCATCGGGCGTCCCAGTGTGGAGATTTTGATCGAATACTTGGAAGATGACGACTGGCTTGTCCGCGAAGCGGCGGCCGATCTGCTGGGGAAAATTGCAGACGTGCGCGCCGTCGAACCGTTGATGAAGCGGTTGGCGATGGACCAGGACACCGGCGTCAAGGAATTGGCCATCAAGGCGCTCGGCTTAATCGGAGATGCGCGTCCCACGCAGCTGTATCTCGAAGCCATCCCCATCCGACCGCTCCGCGTGTATGCGATGGAAGCGCTGGCGAAGATCAAGGATGTCGAAGTGCTCCGTCCGCACAAGGAATTGTTTGATCGGTTACGAACGGACCGCGATGGATTGGTGGCCTATAACGCCGGGCTGATAGCCGATAAGCTGGAGGCGATGGACAGTGCCCATGCCATCAGCCGGGAAGGACATGGCGATGAATGAGGAAGGACAATCGGAACGGATCGAGCAACTGCTGGGCGCATTGCGCGACGACAACGAGGCGTTGCGCGATCATGCGGTTGCCAGCCTGAGTCAATTGGGAGAAGAAGCACTTCAGCCGCTGATCGGGTTGATGGCCGATGAAGACGTGTTGATTCGTGAAGCGGCGACCATTGCCATCGTCCGAATGGGCCCTGTGGTTGTGGACCGGTTGATCGACGCGATGGATGATGACGAATGGGCGATTCGTGAGCAGGCCGCCTCAGGGTTGGGGAAACTCAAGGATCCGCGCGGCGTGGATTCTCTCGTCAAGGCTCTGAAAGACAGGGACGGAGCCGTTCGCACCGCCGCCGTGTGGGCCCTCGAACGTGTCGCTGATGCGCGCGCCGTTCCCGGGTTGGTCGAAGCGCTGACCGACGGCACTGTGCGAGAGGATGTCGCCCGTGTGCTGAAGAAAATAGGTGATGCCAGGGCAGTGGACGCGTTAATTGAAGGCCTGTTGGGCAACAACTGGATGGTGCGGCGGCATGCGGCCGAAGCGTTGGGGAAAATCGGCGATGCTCGCGGCATTGAGCCTTTGATCGAATCGCTACGCGACGAAGACTGGTTGGTCCGACGCAATGCGGCGGAGTCGCTGGCGCGGCTGGGTGCAAAACAGGCCATCGATCCATTGCTTCCTCTGCTGGAAGATGAAAATACGATGGTGCAGGAAACCGTGGAAGGTGTGCTCGCAAGTCTTGGATGGAAACAAGCGGCGCAATAACCAAGTGAGGATCTCAAAGTAAAGGATAGACATCATGGCCGACGAAGCACCGGTGAAACTGATTCAGATCGGACCCAAAGGCGGACCCAAGAAGGACGGCTTCAACCTCGTCACGGAACGGGTGGTCGCAGTGAACCCCGAGGCCAAGCAGGTCGAGGTGGAACTCCTGGCGTATGACGGCAAGACCGTCGTGCTCGACGTCGATGATGCGGCGCTCGATGAGCTGAAACAACTCAAGTCTGGGGATGGCGCAACCATCCGGGTGGTCGAGGAAGGGGGAAAGCGCGTCGCGAAAAGTTTCCGAATTCGCGCCAAGGATCCTGATGCGGCCAAGGCCGACGCCATGCTGCTTGACCTAAAAGATAGCCACTGGCTGAATAGGAAATATGCTGCTGAAGTGCTTGGAGAGCTTAGAGAACCTCGCGCCGTTCGTCCTCTGGTGGATGCCCTGACCGACGAAGTCGGCGACGTGAGGCA
>DASUXH010000127.1:0-3512 GCA_036378015.1 Nitrospira sp.
CGATGCCCCCCACATCCGACCATCGAGTCACAACGCCTGAGAACATCGCCGCAAGCTGCAGAGATGTGATCTCTCTGAGCGGATTGGCAAAATCCACCACCACGGCAATACCGTCCCATGCGATGGGAGTGGCGACGAGGTCCGGGTCGGTCTGTCCTGTCACAGCAAAATCTGCCTCGCCCGATTTGACCATTTGGGTTGGGTGAAACGACGGGTCCCAGCGGATCTCAGCGACAACGCCCAAATGCTGCTTCTCAAACGCCCGCGTCAGACGTTCGACCATGCGAAGTTCCGGACCGTTTCCAGCAATCGTGATGCCGCCGGAGAATGCCTCACTCGCTGACAACACTAGGCCAGCGAGTGCCAGTACTACCCTCGCGGCAATTCCTGCTTGACCGTGTCTTCTACATCTCTCCATGTGTGTCAGGCCTCCGAAATCGGCATCGCTCTACTTTTCCCTTCGGCGCGTCTCGACAATCGCTCGCGCCGCAGGGTCCGCGAGCATCGCGAGGTGTCCCTGTGGCAATTTGAGGACTCGTTCGAGTTGGTCATCCATGTCGGTTCGATTGGGTGCCGTCTGACCACTGTTCAGCTTCGGCAGGTACGCAATATACGATTCCGTCATGCGGGTCGCACGAGCCAGGTTTCGTGGACTCAGCCTGATCTGTTTCAGCCGGTTCCGCGTGTACAGTGCAAGATCCATGGGCTTCCTCTTGGAATCGCGTGAAATGAGAACCATGCCGGCAACCAAGGACTTCAACCGGGGGACTCGTTCCTACGTCTCACGAACGAAGAGATGTCTCCCCAAGTACTATCCACTACCTTCTTCATGCTGTGGAGAAGGGAAATCATACGACGACATCGAGGTTGCCAGAAGTTGCTCGTTCGAGCGGCGGTAGTCCTGGAACGTCTTCTTCCGCATCCTCGCCCAATAGATTGCGGGTGTAAATCGACAGGTCGGCAAGCGACGCCTCAAACGCGGCCTTGAACTTCCGGTAGTGTATCTTGGCGTACGGCACGACGGCTCGCCATAACTCACTATCGGCAAGTGCCCTCAGAGCCTCCGGTGTGGCATCTTTGAGATGCTCGAAATTGATGATGATGTCGAGTCTTACACGCTTTGCCGCCTCTGTGATCCGCTCGACCAATTCTTGCGTGCTGGCCTGATCCAAGGTCCCCTCGAGATCAACGAACAGGGCAGCGAATTGATCATGCCGTTTTGCCTTGATCCTCAACCAGCGATTCTCGGGGGGCGCAATTCCAACGTCTTGATTCTCTTTCATCACATGCAAAGCATTCGGAATAAGGTGTGAGGCTTGCAATGCCGGCAGTTTTGCTTCCAATGTCCTCAGTGCCGTCGCGACTAGCGATAAGGACCCCGGCGGACATGATCGTTTCACCAATCTGCGGAACTCTCGATTCATGATCAGTCGTGGGACAAACCGCTGACTCGTGCCGGAAAGACGTCTCCAGATGCAGGGAAGTGAATAAAATTGATGGTTCGCCCAATAGAATCCTTCCTGTAGTTGCTCCGGCGTCATACGACTAGGATGATAGACCACATGTTTGCCGTCATACTTGGCCCAGTCGCGATCGAAGATGCGGCCGGCCGAATTGTAGCGATCGAAGAGTGCCGTCCCTGGCAAGGGCGTGAGGACGTTGAAATAGGCCAATTCCACCTGGTTCTTGGTGAGAAACTCCACAGCTCGCTCGAACACTGATTCGTCGTCGTGATCGAACCCGAAGACAATCCCCGGATTGACCATAATGCCGTGATCGTGAAACATCTTGATCTCTTGGGAGAATTTCTCCACCCGGTTAAACGGCTTATTGGTTTCCTCTAGCGAGCCTTCGTCAAGCGATTCCATTCCGACGAACACCGAGACGCAGCCGCTCTCGGCTGCGAGTTTTACCATCTCCTCGTCGTCGCCCAAGAACAACGTGGACTGACAGCCCCACTTAATGTTCAAGGGCTTCAGGGCAGCCCACAGCTCTCGGCAGTAGGCCCGGTTGCTGTTGTGCAGATCGTCTACAAAGGCGACGATACTGCCGTCTTCGATACCCAATCGGATGCGCAATCCTGTCATAAAGGCATTCCAGCCAGTGTCATTCGAGATGCGATCCACCAATTCACCACATACCCACCGCTTAACCTGAGTGAGTTCCTTGATGACTTCAGCGACCGGACGGCGCCTCGTGGTTTTCCCGTTAAACGGGGACACGCTGCAGAACTCGCAATCGAAATGACAGCCGCGCGTCGTAAAGCTACACTGGCGTGTCATGTAGGCATCGGGGCTCAACAGTTCGACGCGGGGACTCTTGTAATGGGTTAAATCGGGGAATGCTCCCATCTTGTATACGCGTTGGAGTCTCCCCGCCAGGAAGTCGGTTATCACTTCGGGCCACAGTTCTTCCGCCTCACCACAGACGACCGCGTCACAGAACTGCAGGGCTTCTTCAGGGCAATAGGTGGGATGGACACCGCCCAACACAACTTGTTTTCCCCGCTTTCTGAACTCCGTAGCAATCTCATAGGCGCGGGGAGCGTAACAGGTCATGACGGAGATGCCCACGAGGTCACAGGGATGATCGAAATTGATATCCTGTACCGCTTCGTCCACGAGATCAACCGACCAGGACTCAGGGGTATATGCAGCGATGACCGGCAAACTCAATTTTGGGAACCATACGGCCCGGCGTTCGGACGCCGTGAGGTGGTAGCGGTTATTCCGAGGATAGGGGTCCACCAGGAGCAGGCGTCGTGGCCAACTCGTTGTTGATGGAGATGGACGTGCCGGTCGAATAAGATTCATCACTTCTCCTAGGTTCCGCGGTTCGCTCGAGGTTCACTCAGGTGCGTTCGATTATCGAGAACGGTTGATGGAATACGAGGCGCTGGGGGTCGGCACGGGCGCTCCTAGATCATTGATCTGCTGCTGCAGGTCCCTCAGCGCATGATTGAGTTGTTGGACGGAGCAGTGGCGCAGAGCATGAATGCTCCTACCCGTCCACAGCCGAAGGGCCTTCCGGGATGGTGAATTCATCATCAGCACATACGTCTTGGGTGCTTGCTTCATGATGTCCTCATCTTTCTTTTCTTCGCAGACGTGATGGATATTTCATTCTCCTGAGGCAACAGACTGTGCGGGCTTCAGAGAGTTTTCGACGACAGCCCTTGGTTCCATTGACCCTTGCATCGAGATCTTGAGTTCCTGAATGGCTTTGGCGACGTCCTGCTCGGTCGAGCCGAACCGATCGCTCATGACCTTGATGGCAAGTCTGATGGCCGTGGTCATCTTCGAGATGTGCTCCTCTGGTGTCATAACCTCTCCTTTAGGGCTCTTATCCGGCAAGCGTCTGCGTCAAGGCGAAAGCGATCACCCATGCGATGACATAAAATCCCAGAAATAGTTCTGAACGGCCGTCGTCAGTCCACGTGCGCAAGAGCGCCCTCTTGATCCCGGAAGTCTTCGCCCAGTGGTGAATGTATGCTTAACGTTCAGCGTTCGGCT
>DASUXH010000128.1:0-5282 GCA_036378015.1 Nitrospira sp.
CGTCGACGCACCTCCTGCTGCTCCATCCTCCGCGCAAAAATAGGCGCTTCCTTCGCGCAAGGACATCCATGAATGCCCGAATCCGAGTCACCGACACGGACAAGCTCGCACTGCTCTACGAACGGTTTCGGGATGTGTGTCTCGTAGAAAAGGAAGTGTGGAAGGAAATCTTCATGCCGCGAGAGGTGGCCGCCGGCCCTGTGCGGACGAACGTCCAAGACCGCTACGACGTCGAAATCGATGATCAAGGAGTTGAAGACACACTGGAAGCGAACATCCCGCGAGGCGCCGCAGCGCTCGGCGCGGCGATCCAAGAGTATCGTGAGCACATCGCGTTTTACCGGAGAACGTGACCGCCGTTATTTCGCCGCCAGCACCCGCTCGATCTCGTTGACGACTTCAGGAGACAGCGGCTTGGTGCGATGGTGAAAGCGTCCCACCACCTGGCCTGACCGGTCGACCAGATATTTTTGGAAATTCCATTCCACCTCGCCGGGAAACGGGCTTTGTTCCGTCAGGTACTGGTAGAGGGGATGCTTGTCCGATCCTTTTACGCTGATTTTGCTGAACAGCGGAAAACTCACGCTGTACTTCGTCAGGCAGAAGCCCTTGATCTCGGCATTTGTGCCCGGCTCCTGCTTTCCAAAATTATTGGCGGGAAACGCCAGCACTTCAAACCCCTGGTCGTGGAACTGCTCGTAGACCTGTTCGAGATCCGTATATTGAGGCGTGTTCCCGCAGAAGCTTGCGGTATTCACCACGAGCAGCACCTTGCCTTTATAGGCGCCCAAATTGACGGGCTGACCGTCAATGTCGTCCATCGTGAAGTCGTAGAGACTCGCGGTCTTGGCTGCTACGAGTAATCCTTCCTGTTCAGCCAGCACCGGGAGGCCGGCCATGAATCCACTACCTAGAACGACGCTCAACAACACGAAGAAGAATTTTCTCATGGCAGCCTCCCAGTCCCTATTAGGCCCGTTCCAATGCGGCAATGCGCTCTTCCATCGTCGGATGGGATGCAAAGAGGCGCATGACATGGCTCGGACCGGCGATCTTGAACGTCACCAGCGGATCGGCCGTGCTGCTGGGCTCCATCTGCGCCCGAGACACCCAGCGCTCGATCCCCTGCAACGCCGAGATCATTGCGCCCTTGCCATATACCTTGGCCGAAAAGGCATCGGCGCCGAACTCACGGCGTCGTGAATGCCACATGATGGGGATCATCGCCAGGAATCCCAAGACGATCTGGACGACAAGCGATAATCCAAAGCCCAGTCCCTCCTGGTCACGTTCGGCGAAGAAGCGGCGGACCAACATGGAAATGAAGTACACGAACGTATTCATCAACCCCGCGAGCACGGTCGTCGTAAACATGTCGCCATTGTAGACATGGCCCATTTCGTGGGCCAGCACCGCCTGCACCTCATCTTCTTTGAGGTTTTGCAGGAGACCGGTCGACACGGCCACCATCGAATTGTTCTTGCTGGGGCCGGTGGCAAACGCGTTAGGGTCGGGTGAGTCGTAGACCCAGACTTCCGGCATGTTGATGTTCAATCGGCGCGCGATGTCCTGGACCGATCCGTAAATCACCTGCTCCGCGCGAGAGCGCGGCTGAGTGATTTGCTGTGAGCCGCTCAGCATCATCCGCGCCATCTGCTTGGAAAACGCCAAACTGAGGAAGGCGCCTGTAAATCCGTAGATGCCGGCCATCGCCAGCAGCGAGCCCGTATCACCGCCCAAATTGACACCGAACACAGGCAGCACCACGTTCACGATCACGTTGATCGCGACCATGAACAAGATGTTCGAAATCAGCAGCAGCACGATACCTTTGATCCACTTCATCGAGGCCTCCTTAATACAGCGGTGTTCAACCGCTTGGCTACATGGATTGCGGAGTCATTATAATACAAAGAGACACACGCAGGATTCTAGAATAACTCTCACATAGACAAGGTCAAGGTGCGCCTCTCTCGTCTAACCCTACGCGAACATTGACCGATTCCCACGCTTCCTGTTAGAAACCTCTCATCCAAGGAGGTCCGTATGCGACCACTCTACGTGCTGTGCAGTCTCGGGCTCTCACTGAGGCTGGCGGCCCTTGCCTGTGCCGCGGAACCAGCCTCGATGGGCCCCCCCTTCACAGTCCCCACAGAGGCCGATGGAGTGCAACGAACCACCGTGGTGCTCGACAGTTACTCTTACCAACCGGGCCATCTCATCGTCGAAAAGGGCAAGGCGGTTGAATTAACGCTGAAAAGCGTCACCACGTTCACGCCTCATAATTTCATCATCAAAGATCCGGCCGGCAGTCTCTCGGTGGAGCAGGACGTCAGCGCCGGCAAGACGGCTGTGCTGAAATTTACGCCGATGCAAGCCGGGACCTTTCCCATTTATTGCGATAAGCGCCTATGGCCGTTGCCAAGTCATCGGGACAAAGGCATGGAAGGCAAGTTGGAAGTCCGCTGATGCGGACGGCCTTCAGCGCTGTCGGCGGTCTCTCCCGACGGTAGGTGACATCACGAATACCCACGATTCGAAACGCGCGCTTCTGCGGGATCTCCTCAAGCGGGTGTCCCGTCTCTTCTATACGACGCTGGTCGTGGTGCCGGCGGACGTGCGGGATCAGGTCAGTCTGGCCTATCTGTTCGCCAGAGCGGCCGATACCATCGCCGATACGGAGCTGATCGACCGGCCCAGACGGCTTGAGTATCTGAGCCAGTTGAAAGCCCAGTTCGCGAGCGATCATGTTTCCTCGGTACAGATCCGCGAGATCCAGTCGGCCGTCGCCACCGTGCAGCGGGATTCGGCTGAACGGGAGTTGCTCGAACGACTGGAAGAGTGTTTCGCCATACTTCAAGAATTCTCGCCTGATGACCGTCGCCGTGTCCGGCAGCTCATGACGACGCTGGTGCGGGGAATGGAAATAGATTTGACGGTGTTTCACGGGAACTCCGCCGCTGATCTGACCGCGCTAAAGACCGTCGATGCGCTCGACGAGTACACCTACTATGTGGCCGGGTGCGTCGGTGAGTTCTGGACCGATCTCATGTGCGCCTATCGACGAGGGCTCCGATCCTGGAACGTTCGGGCCATGGCAGAGGTAGGCGTACGGTTCGGGAAGGGACTGCAACTGACGAATGTGGTGAAAGACATCGCGCACGATCTGCAGCGGGGTCGCTGTTATGTCCCCGAGTCGATGCTGGCTGAGCACGGGTTGAAACCTGGCGATCTGCTCGATGCAGGAAATCTTCCGCGGTTTCGGCCTGTCCTGAACCAGCTCATCCGCATGGCCGTCGACCATCTCGATCAGGGGTGGCTGTACACGATGGCCATCCCGCGCTACGAAACGAGGCTGCGTCTTTCCTGCATGTGGCCGATCCTGTCGGCCGGCGAGTCGTTGAAGTTGGTTCGGGAGTCCCCGGATGTGCTGAATTCCTCCGTGAAGATCAAAATGTCCCGCGCGAAAGTCTACGGCATGGTGGCCGTAACTACTCTCACCGGCGCGTGTGCCTATACGGGTACGGCGTACTGGGGGCGCCTTCGGAAATATCTGACATAGCGGAAATCTTGCAGTTCCGCTTAGGTCTTCGGCTTCGGCTCGAGCAGCTTGTCGCCTTTTTTAAAGACGCCGAAGATCGCCTGTGAGGGACAGGCGTCGAGACAGAGGCGGCAACTTTCCAGACAGCGCGCGGCGTCGAACTTATAGGGAGGGGTAGAGAGCCAAGCTCCGGTTGGGCAAATGGGCACGCAGACCGCATTGTGCGTGCAGCGGTCGGGGTGGCGGACCAGGTGGTCGCGAACGATCATCATGGGTGTGACTCCTTCAAAGAGACCTTGCGAGAAGATCTCGAACATGTTCTTTTTCGGGATGCTGCTCACGGCCATTCCTTCACAAGCGCTTTGAGCCGCTCTTTCAATTCCGGAATCTGCTCAAGATTGTTTTCGATGGCGCCGAGAATTTTCTCGAGGCGCGCCTGCCGCAGCGCCTCCTTGTCGTTCTTGGCCAGCCGGTCGTACACCTGATACGCGTTGCCGTGTTTGAGTTCGAGCAGCGAGCGCCCGACGGTCAACGTTTCGCCAAGTTCGTAGGGCTCGGTGGCCATCGGCGAAGCCACCAAAAACGTTCCGTCGCTGCAAATAATGGCGGCCGCGCCTTGCTTGCTCTTGAGCGGAATCACCGCTTCAATCGTCTTGCCCTTCAAGGCCTCCCATGAGGCGAGCAATCCGGGAAACTGCTTCATGAAGGCCACCTTCTCCAGGTTGGCCTTCCATTTGTCTTCCGTCGCCATCTGGTCCTTAGCGCAGGGAGTGCAGGGGAGGCAGCGCAGGCGGCGCTGGATGATCAGGCATCAACAAGCGGGTCACGATTTCGCCCTTCAGAATATGCCGTTCCATGATTTCCGTGACATCGGCTTCATTGCCTACCCAGTACCAGACTCCTTCAGGATAGATCACGACGCTGGGACCCAAGTCGCAATGGTCGAGGCACCCGGCTTTGTTCGCGCGCACCAACCCCTTCAGATTCAGGCGTTTCGTTTCGCTCTTGAAATGGGCGTGGAGCTTTTCTGACCCCCGGTCGGCGCAGCAGCCGCGCGGGTCGCCTTTCGGGCGCTGGTTGATGCAAATAAAAATATGACGTTTGAACGGCGGCAAGGGTGAGTCCGGTGTTGTCAGGCCTGCATGGTGGTGGCTTGAAAGCGTTCGATCAGCTGGACCACATCCGTCGCAGCGAGAAACGGCGACTGGCTGGTCGTCGCGCCCAGAATGGCGCTGATTTCTCTCAGCCGAAGTGTCGCTCGCTGGAACATCTCGGTCTTCGAGAGCTCTGAAGTTTGGCCGGCTGTCAGTTTGTCCAATTCAGCCCGGATGTCCCGAAAATCGCGCTGAAGGTTTTTCTGCATCGAGCAGGCCTCGCAGTACCACTTGGGACTTTGGTCGCTGGAGGGCGAGAGGCGATCGTAGGCGCGGCCGAAAAAGTCTTTGCCCAGGGAGAATTTCATCAGCGCAGTGCCGGCGGCGCCGCACGCATTGCACGATCCGGCTGCTGTATCCATCAAATCCTCCTCTGTCGTCACAGGCTGCAGTTCGACCCACAACGCAAGGGGCAAATCTTACAATACCCCTCTGCGCACTGTCCACCGCGCGAGGCGGGTTTAGATGCATCAGTTCTCTTTCGTGCGATCTCTCGATACAATAGAAACGTGCTGCGCATTGGGCGGAAGAGAGGGACCTCATGATCATCGGAGTGCCGAAAGAAATCAAAGACCACGAATATCGGG
>DASUXH010000129.1:0-4813 GCA_036378015.1 Nitrospira sp.
CGGCAACTGGCCGAGAAAATGAAAGAACTGATTCCGCGGCAGATGTTCGAAATTGCCATTCAAGCGGCGATCGGCAACAAGGTGATCGCCCGAGAGACCATCGGGGCGATGAAGAAGAATGTCACCGCCAAATGCTACGGCGGCGACATTACCCGCAAGCGCAAACTCCTCGAAAAACAAAAAGAAGGAAAAAAACGGATGAAAGCCGTCGGGAGCGTGGAAGTGCCTCAAGAAGCCTTTTTGGCGATCCTGAAGGTCGGTGAAGAATGAGCGCCGATCCTAACTTTCAGAGTTCCGACGAGCTAGCATCCCGAGCTCCGGAGTCGGCGACGGCAGATAGTGTGTCCAGCACGGCACAGCCGGTGAGGAAATCCGTATTTCGCGAATATGCGGAAGCCATCGTCGTGGCCATGCTGTTGGCTTTTGCCATTCGCGTATTCGTCGTTCAGGCGTTCAAGATTCCTTCCGGTTCGATGATTCCCACCCTGTTGATCGGCGACCACATCCTGGTCAGCAAACTTACCTACGGCATCCAATGGCCGAGCGACTGCAAGTTTCAGGTCGCATTTCCGCCGGTAAATTGCTACGCCTCCCATGCGTTGATCGAGTTCGGAAAACCACAGCGCGGGGACATCATCGTGTTCAGGTTTCCCGAGGACGAGGAGAAGGATTTCATCAAGCGCATCGTCGGCGTTTCCGGCGATACCGTACAGATCAAGAATAAGGTGGTGATGGTCAACGGCGCGGCGCTGGACGATCAGGCATATACACAGCGCATTGATTCGGGGGTGATCGACGGGACGATCAATCCCCGCGATAATTTCGGTCCCGTCTCCGTACCATCCGATTCCTACTTCGTCATGGGAGACAATCGCGACCAGAGCCTGGACAGCCGGTTTTGGGGATTTGTACGGGAAGAAAAGATCCGGGGAAAAGCCTTCCGTATTTATTGGTCCTGGAGCGGCCAAGGGCAATGGAAGGAGTGGGTTCGATGGGGGCGGTTCGGCAAGGCGATTCAGTGAGCAGACCGGCGCGGGACTCGACGACGTCAGCGGGCTCATCCAGCCGCCAAGAGAAGCCGTCAGCCAGCAGCCTTCGACGCCATATCCAGCGATTCCCCCAAGCCTCTGTGCTCGTCATCGGTGATTTAATCCTTGACCATTACGTGTGGGGAAGGGTGAGCCGGATTTCACCGGAAGCGCCCGTGCCCGTTGTGCACGTCGAGTCGGAAACTATGCGGCTCGGCGGCGCCGCCAACGTATTCAATAACGTCCTGGCACTCGGAGGAAAGGCGGATCTCTGCGGCGTGATCGGCTCAGATGAGGCGGGGCGACAGCTGCTCAAGGAGTTAGGAGGGAAGCGGGTAGGCCACAGGGGCATTGTCACGGATGCGGAGCGTCCGACGATCAAGAAATCGAGGGTCATCGCACACAACCAGCAGGTGGTCCGCTACGACGTCGAGCGCAAAGGCGAGATCAAGCCACAATTGCAAAAGCGGATTTTGCGGTATATCGAATCGCGCCTCCGCGACGTCACCTGCCTGGTGGTGTCGGATTACGCCAAAGGGGTTGTGACGGCATCGATCATGGCGGATCTCGTCCGTCTCGCCATGCTGCGCAAGGTGCCGGTCATCGTCGATCCCAAAGTCGAGCATTTCGGCTTTTATAAGGGGGTGACGGTCATTACGCCCAATCATTTGGAAGCGACCCAAGCGGCCGGACTCCATGGGGATGCAGATCAGACCATCGAAGAAGCCGGCGAAACGATCCGCCAACGGCTGGGCTGCCAGTCGGTGCTGATCACACGAGGAGAGAAGGGCATGAGTCTCTTCGAAGGCCATAACCAGGCCTGGCATATCCCGACACAGGCACGGCAGGTGTATGACGTCACAGGAGCCGGAGATACCGTCGTCGGGACTCTGGCCTTGGCGCTTTCGGCCGGCGCTTCCATGCGTGAGGCGGCGACGTTGGCTAATCATGCCGCCGGCATTGTCGTCGCAATGGTCGGCACGGCCACGGTCAGCACGAAGCAGCTGTCCGAAGCACTTGGTGGTGACTAGTCAGAATGTTGAAAAAGGCACCATATGCACCCGCCCGGCCCCGGCGCACCGAGACGAGCCTTCAGGCTTCGTTCTCGCATCGCCTAGAGGTTTGATGTGATAACAGAGCCTTCATCTTCTTCGCTCGCTGCGGCCTTGTCGCGGAGCGGCGCGTCCCGGCGCGCCGGGGTTGGGCGGGTGAGAACATTGACTTTTTGAACATTCTGAGGATCCCGGATGGCATTTAATCAGCCGAATGCGAAGCCGAAACCGGATGTGACGGTGGTGATCCCTGCGCGGTACGGTTCGTCACGATTTCCCGGCAAACCCATGGCCATGCTCAATCGAAAGCCGATCATTCAACACGTCTACGAGCAGGCGGCGGCCTGTCGAATGGTATCCGATGTGATCGTCGCGACAGACGACGAGCGGATCCAGCGGACGGTCGAAGAATTTGGAGGTCGGGCGGTACTGACCACTGGGGACTTTCGAAGCGGCACCGATCGGGTGGCCCATGTGGCTCGATCGACGTCCGGCCGGTTTTACCTGAATTTGCAGGGAGATGAGATTCCGGCGGATCCTGAACTGCTGACCGACCTGATTGAACCCTTCATTGAATCCGGCGTTGGAATGGGGACGCTGAAGCGGGCCTTGCAGACCGCCGAGGATCTTCACAACCCAGCCGTCGTCAAGGTCGTTGCCGACCGCCAGGGCCGCGCCCTGTATTTTTCGCGCGCGCCGATCCCCCTAATCCGCGACGATCCAGGGCGGCAGGCCGTCCAGGGGTTGCACTACATTCATTTGGGCATCTACATCTTTACACGTGAGACGTTGCTGCAGCTCGCATCATTGCCGACCGGCGGTCTGGAGGAAGCGGAAAAGTTGGAGCAGTTACGCGCCCTGGACCATGGCATCGGCATCCAGGTCTGGGAAACCCGGCATGCGTCCTTGCGCATCGATACGCCGGCCGACGCACTCTCGGCCGGAGAGGCGTTGGGCCGATCGGCGTCGAACAAGCCGCTTGAAACATCGAACCGCTTATGACTGAATGCGGATTACGTTCACTCGACCGCCAACGATGGAGACCATGATGGGTAAATACATCTTTGTCACCGGCGGAGTCGTGTCCTCCTTGGGCAAAGGACTCGCGTCGGCGTCGATCGGCAATCTCTTGGAAAGCCGCGGGCTGAAGATCACCTTCCTCAAGCTCGATCCGTACATCAACGTCGATCCGGGAACGATGAATCCGTATCAGCACGGCGAGGTGTACGTGACTGACGACGGTGCGGAGACGGATCTCGACCTCGGCCATTACGAGCGCTATACCTCGCTCACGTTGACGAAGGAGAACAACTATACGACCGGCCGCATCTACAATTCCGTCATTACCAAGGAGCGACGGGGAGACTATCTGGGCGGCACTGTTCAGGTCGTGCCGCACATCACCGACGAAATCAAGCAATGCATCATGCGGGTCTCCAGAGGCATGGACGTGACGATCGTCGAGATCGGCGGGACCGTCGGCGACATCGAAAGCCTGCCGTTTCTCGAGGCCATCCGGCAGATGCCTTACGACGTCGGGCGTGAAAATGTCCTGTACGTCCATTTGACGCTGGTTCCCTATATCAGCGCGGCCGGGGAGCTGAAAACCAAGCCGACCCAGCATTCCGTGAACAAGCTGCGGGAGATCGGTATTCAGCCGAACATTCTCCTGTGCAGGACCGACCGGTACATTCCGCCCGAAATGAAGGGCAAGATCGCGATGTTCTGCAATGTCGAAAAGGACGCCGTGATTACGGCGAAGGATGTGGAAACGATCTATGAAGTGCCGATCGTGTTTCGCAAGGAAGGCCTGGATGAACTGATAGTCCGTCAGTTGAAATTGGAAACCGGGCCACCCAACCTGCGCGAGTGGGACGCCATGGTGCAGAAAATCAAGCACCCCAAGCATGAGATCGCGGTGGCGCTGGTGGGCAAGTATGCCGGGCTGAAGGAATGCTACAAGAGTTTGGCCGAAGCGCTCGTTCACGGAGGCATCGATCATGAGACGCGCGTGAACATCCACTGGATCGAATCGGAAGATATTGAACGGCAAGGCACGGAGCGAATTCTTCGTGAGGCGGACGGCATCCTCATTCCGGGAGGGTTCGGCTCGCGCGGGATCGAAGGGAAAATCACCACGATCCGCTTTGCGCGGGAACGGCAGATACCGTTCCTTGGTCTCTGCCTCGGCATGCAGTGCGCCACAATTGAATTCGCACGCAACGTCGCCGGCTTGGCCGGCGCGAACAGCGCCGAGTTCGACGACCGGTCGCCCCATCCGGTCATCCACTTGATGCACGACCAACAGGGTCTGAGCGACAAGGGCGGGACGATGCGGCTCGGAAGCTATCTCTGTCGCCTCGGCGAGGGCACGCTCGCCCACAAGATGTACGGGGTGAATGAAGTTCGTGAGCGGCACCGGCACCGCTTCGAATTCAACAACGCGTACCGCGAACAGCTGACGGCAAAGGGGTTGGGGTTGAGCGGGCTTTCCCCGGACGGCCGCCTGGTCGAAATCGTCGAACTGAAAGACCATCCCTGGTTTTTGGCCACACAGTTCCATCCTGAGTATTGCTCGCGCCCGCACCGTCCCCATCCGTTGTTCAGCGGATTTGTCGGGGCGGCGTTGCGCAAGAAACTGGGGCATTGAACGAGATGCTGAAACAGGATCCCAACTTCGTTCTCGGCTCGACAAGGTCCTCAACGTAGCTGAGAAGCTACGCCTCCGGCCTT
>DASUXH010000130.1:0-7495 GCA_036378015.1 Nitrospira sp.
GTGAACGGACGATGAGAGCGGCCAATCGTGTATCGACAATGCTTGCTATGAACAACCCTACGAGATATCAAGAGGTTATCGAGCCTACTTCCTCCCCTGCCTCCTGCCGCTTGCTGCTCGCTGATGATCACACGCTGTTGCGACAAGGGGTCAAGGCACTGATAGAGACCTACGGGGTGACAGTCGTCGGCGAAGCCGGTGATGGCCGCGAAGCCGTCCGCATTGCCGAAGACACGCAACCTGATGTCGCCATCATCGATGTCATGATGCCGTTATTGAACGGCTTGGACGTCGTCCGAGAAATCCGGCGCGTATCGCCAAACACCAAATCGCTGCTGCTCACAATGCATACGGACGATGCGTTCGTCCTCGAGGCGCTGAAGGTCGGCGTCCAAGGGTATGTGCTCAAGTCCCAACCCGTGACGGACGTCGTGCGTGCAATTCGAGACATCTCCAAAGGCTCTTTTTATCTCAGCCCCGGCATTTCCCAGACGGTCATTCAGGCCTTCCTGGCGAAGAGCGACATTCCCTCCGATCCCTTGACGCTCAGAGAGAGGGAAATCCTGCAGCTGGTCGCCCAAGGCATGACGACAAAAAAGGTCGCAGGACTGTTAGGGGTGAGCGTGAAAACGGCGGAATCGCATCGGCACCGTATCATGGACAAGCTCGATCTCCATGACACCGCCAGTCTCGTGCGGTATTCCATTCGCCGTCGCTTGATCGAACCCTAACAGCCCAAACGTTTCAGGCCCGCCATGGCAAAGATCCTCGTCGTCGAAGACATGGACAGCGTCGTCGACCTTCTCCGCACATTGCTGCAGATGGAGGGCTTCGACGTGGCTGTGGCGCAGGACGGTCCGGAGGCGCTCAAGGCCGTCCGTCGAGAGAAGCCGGACCTGATGCTGCTCGACCTGATTTTGCCAGGGCTAGACGGCCTGGAAGTGCTCCGCCGGGTCCGTCAGGATCCATTCACCGCTCACCTGCCCGTCATCGTGCTCAGCGGAAAAGACGAAGAGCGGGACAAGGTGATCGGTCTCGAGATCGGCGCGGATGATTACATGACGAAACCGTTTCAGGCCAACGAACTGATCGCCAGGGTCAAGGGCCGGCTCCGGCGGTCGGCGCCGACCGATCCCGCGCGAGTGCTGAGGGTCGGGGCTTTGGAGATGGAACTCGATCGTTACCAGGTGACGCTCCTTGGGAAACCGATCCACCTGACGTCCAAGGAATTCAGCTTGCTCCGCGCCTTGCTGATGACGAACGGACGCGTCCTCAGCCGCAACGCGCTGTTCGAATCGGTGTGGGGAGCCCACAAGGATGCCGATCTGCAGTCGCGAACCATCGACGTGCACATTCGCAGCTTACGAAACAAGCTGGGCGCCGAAGGCCGGCGCATCTTCACTGTCCGCAATGTCGGATACCGGCTGGACCCTGCTCTTCCTGAACCTTAGACTCTGTGCCCTCTCGCCGAATGAATTTCCGCCCATCTTCTGCACATCCTTTCGTACATTGTCGCCGCTTCAGTCACTCAGGCGGCCGACGAATCCTCTTTCGACCGCGCGGCTGCCGTGTTCTGCGTGCGAGGCACGCAGGGCCCCGGCATCCGGGCTGCCCTACTCGGCGTTCGCTGCGACACCGGTGACGCACGCCCGCTGACGTATTCCAGCGTCCCCGCCACGAGGGCGGCCATGAGCGCCATCACAGACCAGACCCCGGCCGCCAGGGACCCAAGGATCGGCACGTTTCGGAGCCAAACCGACGCGAAGCCTAATCCATAGATGGCCAGGTGCGCGACGAGCAAGGCCCGCGCCCACGGGTAGGCCACGAGCCAGAGATTTGCCACAAGGGCCGTCAAGAGCAGCGCCGGGCCCATCCAGCGCAACATTTTGTGTGACCAGTAGCTCAACGCAAGCATCCCATGACTTGGCAGGAGCAGAGGCCAGGTATGCCGCAACGCATGGGCTTCGCCGGCACCGATCCGCACGCGTCGTCGGAACTCGTCGCGGACCGTTTCAGGCGCGCGTTCCCACGCCTTTGCAGTCGGCCGAAAAACGACCGCTCCTCCGCGCTCCAAACGCATGAGCATGGGAATGAGAAAATCGTCGACGATGGTGCCGCTGGGCAGAGCCCGAAACCATGACCGTTTGATGGCGTAGATCTCGCCGGTTGCCCCAAGCACGGTGCCGAAGCGTGATTCGAGCGTCTTGAGGAGCGTTTCGTAGCGCCAATAGAAGCCGTCTGAAGTCACCGCTCCTTCTGCCGTGCGACATTCCAGTTTCCCGACGACCGCGCAGGCCCGCGGAGTGAGCCGGAATCCGCGGATGAGTTCCTTCACCGCATCCGGCTCGAACAGGGTATTCGCGTCCGTGAACACGATGAATTTTCCCCGCGCCACGGCGACCAAATCATTGAGGACCTCGGCCTTGCCGCGTTGGAGCGCAAAATCATGAAACTCGATCCACGGCCGGCGGTAGAGACGTACGATTTCGCTCGTGCGGTCGGTCGATCCGTCAGAGCCGATCAGGATCTGTAAACGTTCAGGGGGGTACTCAAGCGCCAGAAGATTTTCAATCCGGCGGCCGATGACCGGTTCTTCATTGTGGGCGGCAATGATGATGCTCACCTGCGGCCAGACGGCAGGATCGCCACGGATGGCCCAGTCTTCCTGACGGAACCGGCTGAAGAACCAAAGCATCACCGGATAGCCGACATAGCTGTACCCCAGTAACCCCAACGAGGCAAACAGCGTCATATGAGCTATTGTAAGCGCTTCCACCGATCAGACTTCTACATTGGCTGAATGGACTGCTCCCCGGCGAGCACGTGGGTCGATGCGACGCGACAGAGCATTGCGATCGTTTACGCTGCGCATTGCACATCTCTTTCTATGACTACACTCGCAAGGCGTTCCAAATCAACGGCCGCCTCTCGGTCGAAGGGTGCGAGCACTGTGACGAACATCTGATCCCCTTCTCCTTGCGCATCGGCGACCAGGATCGGGGCCGGCACCTTTCGTCCGTAAGCGGGAGAGACCCATCCGTCCTCCACACGGATGGGAACTGCCGTGCCGGCGCCCTGTCGATCGAGCAGCCAGATTCCCACGGCAAGCAGAGGGCCCTTGGCATGGTGGACCATGCACCGGGAATTTTCCTGAGACGGTTTGCATTCCGGCGCGAGATGAAATCTGAGCTGATACCGATAGGACCCGGTGGTGATGATCCGGTCTTCGATCAACAGATACGAACCTGACGGACGATCCGATCGCTTGACGAGTTGGATGGACCGCCGATGACGTACCGGAGGATTGAACCGCTCATAACCGTTGTGCACGCCCCGGCACGTCGCGCCCTCGGTGCTCGCCGTCAGCTCTTCCAAGGTGGTCTCAGCGATCTGGGCCCAGGAAAACGGGCCGTTGGACTGCGATTGAGACTGTCCTTCCACCGTCACGGTATTGTGGGCGGAGGAGCTTCTGAACTGATCGCGGAGCGCTGAATCTTTGGTGTAGGTATAGGTCCCCGGATCGACGATCCATGCGACGCCTTCTGAGGCATATTCGATCGACAAGGCGTCGGCGTGCGCATGGACATAGTTCATCGCGCCGTGCGCAGCCGCATCCATGAAGACATAACTCGATCGCTCCTTCCACCCGTCCCGCAGTACGACGAACCCGCTCGACGGAAACTGCTTCACCACGCTGTCCGGTTCCACCGGGGCCAAACGGTCGTATGCCTCGAGTCCATCCGGTCCCAGCAGCCACAAGACCTCTGGACTGGCCGGGCCTGCCGCCCACTTCCATAGGCCGTTGCCGCAGAGTGCCGCTCCGATCTGCAAGGTATCCCGGAAGTCGCCCGACTCGCGCTGATGCAAAGCCAATAGCCGGCCCCCGTCATCGTCTCCATACAGCGTGCTTTTCCCATCCGGTCTCATGATCCACAACAGATGATCGAGCAGCCGGCCGAGCGTCTCGTGAACAGCCGGCGGCAGCGTAAGGACGCCGGCGCGAGACAAGAGGACTGCGTGGATATAAAAGTCAGTGGTGTATCGGTGATAGTAGGAGGTGTGCTCGAAATAGACGCCGTCTGCCTGCACCTGCCTTGACAATTGCTCCAGCAGGATTCGCAGTCCCAAATCGCGCCAGCGGGAGGCATCGGCGAGCCAGGGGACGGCGGTGCCGAGATACAAGAGACCCAGCGCTTCTCCGGTCAAATGCGTATTCGGTGCGGAATAAAGTGAGAGGTACGACTCGATATACGACCCTTGCTGGAACAGGCTCTTCAGGACCCTCCATATAATGGTAGGGGTCAGCCGGGGGGACCAGGCGAAACAGGGCATGGCCCAGAGCCAGGCGATGCATCGGATCGACAACTCCAGGGAGCTCGCCCAATTGATCCCCCGGCGCGGTGGATTCGCGTCGAGCCATGCGGTCAGGTGCCCGACGAACGTCTCGGCATACCGATCGTCCTTGGTGAGCAGATACGCTTGCCCTAACGTGACGAAATGCCCGTGCCGATTGAGCTCCCAGGTGATTTTCTTATCGCCTGCGACGGCCGGGTTCAGGTACCGGATCGCGCTCCAATGGACCTTTCCCGTCCGCTTTCCCGCCAGCGGCTCGAGATGCCAATCGATCGGCTGCCCGAATGAGACGTCCGTGAGGCCCAGGAGGTCAAATTGTCCGGCGATCGCCCGATCGGCTCTGCTCAGCAACTGATTGCACTCAGCAGGAAACCGGCGGCGGAACAGTGAGGCCGTCAGATCGCGCGCGCCGAAGAGCGGCATGAAGGGACGGCGGCTGAAATCCAGCCCTCGCATCACCTCCAGCACATCTTCGGCCACGGTCTCAACAGAAGCGCGATCGAAGGGAGGTATTAACCGACGGCGGAAAGCTCGGTCGCTGATTTCACCCTGCCTCATGCGGAAGAACCGCTCGCCGGACTTCAGCAGAAGCTGTCGCCCCCGTTCACGCCATTCGGCCGCCTCCATACCGGCGATGTTTCTCAGCCTGGCGGAAATTGGTGTCATGGCCGCAATGCTGTCATGCGTACGCATGTGATCAGAAAAAAAGGAAGACACCGGAATGAAGTCTTATGCGGCTCGGTGCTTCGGTGCTAAAGACAGAAGGGTACAAACCGCAGCTGCTTGGCCGGGCCAACCTCGTCGCCTTTGCGCTCACAGTACCGAACGGCCCTAGACACGAGTATTAGTGATACCCCTGGAACCGGCGCGGGGGATCGCTGACGGCACATGGGGAACACTTCTGAGCCGGACCTCAAGGCCTAAACGGAGAATAGCCAGGGTTGCGAATCCGCTGGAGCTGGGAGTTCCCCTAGTGCGAGACGGGACAGCACTTCGCCATAGTAAATTATTCTCGCGTTGCTCTTGTTCACTCAGACGAAAGGATGACACACATGAAGATCGCTCAGTTGTCTCCGCTGTGGGAAAGTGTGCCCCCTCAGCTCTACGGGGGGACCGAACGGATCGTGTCCTATGTCACCGAGGAACTGGTGCGTCAAGGCCATGAGGTCACGCTGTTCGCGAGCGGAGATTCCAAGACTGCAGCCAGACTGAAAGCATGCTGTCCGCGAGCGCTTCGTCTCCACGAAACCAGCATGCTCAATCGTGACGCGCCTCTGATTCTCATGCAGGAGCAGGCGTTCGGCGCCGCTTCCGGGCAATACGACATCATCCACTCTCATCTCGATTTTCTGAGCTTTCCGATGAGCCGGCGCGCCCACGCGCCGGTCGTCACCACGTTGCACGGACGCCTGGACTTGCCGGAGTTGCAGCCCATCTTCGACGAATACACGGACATGCCGGTGGTATCCATATCCAACGCCCAGCGAAAACCCTTACCGCAAGCCAACTGGGCTGGCACGGTGTATCACGGCATTCCGAAAAACCTGTATTCAGCGCATGACCGCCATGGGTCCTATCTGGCGTTTCTCGGGCGCATTTCACCGGAGAAGTGTCCTGATCATGCGATTGAGGTGGCAAAACGCGTCGGCATGCCCCTTCGCATTGCCGCCAAGGTCGACCCTGCGGACCATGCTTACTTCAAAAAGAAAATCGAGCCGCTCCTGGACCACCCGTTGATCGAATACGTCGGCGAAATCAATGATGCAGAAAAAAACGACTTTCTGGGCGAAGCGGCCGCGCTTCTCTGCCCGTACGATTGGCCCGAGCCGTTCGGGCTCGTGCTGATCGAGGCCATGGCCTGCGGCACGCCGGTTCTCGCCTATCGTCAAGGCTCGATCCCTGAGATTATCGACCACGGCGTAACCGGCTACGTGTGCGACAACATCGGTGAGATGACGCAGGCCGTTGCCGGTCTGTCACTTATCGACCGCTCGCGATGCCGTGAAATCTTCGAAAAACGCTTCACGGTTGAGCGCATGGTGAAGGACTATCTCGCGCTCTATGAACGGATGGCGGACGCATCCCAAAAGCCGCGTCTGATCACGCATTCGCGGACCTCCGGCCACGCACTCGCCGGCGCCGTTCGCGACCTGGCTCCGCAAACCGACGTGGCATGATTCCCTCGAGGTGTGAACTCTGGTGGGCTGACCTCCAGAGTTCACACCGTCGAATCCAACCGCTATCGAGATTGAAAATCTGGGATTGAGATTGGCGACCTAGGGAGCCTTCAGCCGCTGAACCATCTCGGCAGTCACTCGACGGGCCGATCGGCCGTAGGCCTCCCATGGATCGCGCTGAAGGCGCTTCAAGCGGTTCGGCACGTTCATGACCGTGAAGTAGTCCGAACGTCTTTCTTCAGACAACTCGTCCCATCCGATCGGCACTGAAACGGGAGCGCCGGGCCTGGCTCTCGTCGAATAGGCGGCGATCGCCGTCGCACCCCGTCCGTTCCGAAGATAATCGATAAAGATTTTACCTTTTCGCACACGCTTTGCCATGTTCGACGTGAAGCGCTGGGGAATGGTCGTCACAAGGTGGTCGGCGACCGCTTTTGCGAAGGCTTTTGCCTCCTCCCATCCCACTGTGCGCTGGATCGGCGTGACGACGTGCAGGCCCTTTCCACCGGTGGTCTTGAGAAAGCTTACAAAACCAAGCTCCTCCAACAATGTTTTGGTCAGATGGGCCGCTTCGATGACCTGCGCCCACGCAACTGACGGATCAGGGTCGAGATCGAAGGTCAACCGGTCGGGCCGCTCAAGGCGGTCTTTTGTCGCTCCCCAGGTGTGCACTTCCAACACGCCCATCTGCACCAGCCCCAGCAGCGCTCCGGGGGACTCAGCCAACATATAGGTGTCCCGCCCCTCGTCTTCCTCAATCTCAATCCGGCCGATGGCCGCGGGCACCGTCTCATTGACATGCTTCTGGTAAAAGCATTTTTGATATCCTTCCGGACACCGGACAAGCGTCAAAGGACGGCCCAACACGTGCGGCAGCATCCATTCGGCCACTTGCTCATAGTATTGAGCGAGCGCACCCTTCGTGAGACCGATGTCGGGGTACAGGACCTTGTCCGGGTTCGTGA
>DASUXH010000131.1:0-4479 GCA_036378015.1 Nitrospira sp.
ACCAGGCCATGGACGGCATCGACAACCGGTGGTTGCATAGGATCAGACCATGGGTACGCCTGATCATCGGCCAGCATGCGGCGACGTCGCTGCCTGATGACGGCGACTACAGCTGCTACGATCTCGTCGTCTCGTCGTTTCCTCCGACGGTGGAATTCTTTCGGCGCAAGGGTATCCCGGCCGTGCTTCACCGCTTGGGCTTTGATCCAGAGGTGGCCCCGCCGCACTTGGAACAGGCACGCCCTTATTCGGTCACATTTGTCGGCAGCCTGTCCGCCGTTCACCGGAGCCGGATCGACTGGCTCGAACAGCTTTGCGTTCTGGTCCCGGAGCTGAAGATCTGGGGTCCCGGAATCGATCTGCTTGACGGCTCATCGCCCCTTCGCCGGTGCCATATGGGCATCGTCTGGGGAAACGAGATGTACGACGTCTTTGCCAGTTCGCGGATCACGCTCAATCATCACGGCGACGTGGCGCCCTATGCCAATAATTGCCGCCTGTTCGAAGCGACGGGCGCCGGCGCCATGCTGCTGACCGATTGGAAGGCAAATCTACAAGATTTGTTCGACGTTGGACGCGAAGTGGCGGCCTATCGGACCGTGGAGGATTGTGCGCAGGCCATCCGTCATTACCTGACCCATGAGGATGACCGTAGAGCCATCGCTCGCGCCGGGCAGGCCCGTACGCTGCGCGATCATACCTATCGGACCCGGATGCTCGAGTTGGTCGAAATCGTTCATAAGCGGATGGCGGCCTGACATGCGCGCGATGTTCAAAGCGTGTGTTCCCGACGCCATGAAGCCGGCCTTGCGCCGGATCGAACGCGATCTAAGTGGCTGGAAGGACCGGTGGCACCTTGATCGGGTCCGTGCGCGTTCGTTCGCCGCCAAACCCGGCATGATTTTGCCCTGCGGCCCGTATGGGGTGCGCATCAATGATGGACCAAACTTCTTCATGCAGTACAAGGATATCTTTATCAACCGTATTTACCATTTCGATACGGAGAGTCACGCGCCGACCATTCTCGATTGCGGCGGAAACATCGGCATGTCCGTGCTGTACTACAAGCAGATCTATCCCGAGGCCCGCATCACGACCTTCGAGCCGGATCCGGCCGTCTTCGGGTACCTGCAAGACAACATGACCAGAAATCGCATGACCGATGTCGGGTTGGTCCAAGCGGCGGTCTGCGGCTCCGAGGGCTTCCTGACATTTCACTCGGACGGAAAGTACGCGAGCAATTTGGCGTCGGAAACGGCGCCGCTGGAAAAAGGTTGGACCAAACAGCGTGTGCCTTGTGTGCGGCTGTCCAGCTATCTCACGGAGCCCATCGATTTTCTCAAAATCAATATCGAGGGGGCTGAATGGGAAGCCTTGGCCGACAGCGGTGACCGGCTTCGCCTTGTCAACGAGATGGTGATCGAATACCACCATCTGCCTGGCCTGCCCAGGACACTGCACAATATTCTCGACTTGTTGGATCGCCAAGGATTCGAGTACCTGGTCAACGACTTCGATTCAGAGACCAACGGCGGCGTGCAGCCGCCGTTCCGGCTTGAACCGGAGAGCCGGTACTTTCTGCTGATCTATGGTAGGCGGACAGGCGCACCATCGAAACGGCACGGCCGATGACCGTACGAGCTTTCCATTGTTGATGTGTGCGTGCATCGAAAAACCGCTGTATCGTTCGCCAGGGAACCCCCAGGGCATATGAACACCATGTCCAGTCACGAAGGCATCGGCCGTCCGTCACGACGAGGAGGGATTCTCGAATTGCTGCAAGCCGTGCTGCAGAGCTGCCTCGCGGGATGGCGCCGCCTGTCGGTCTGGCCGCCCGTCGGCCTGGTGCGGTTCGGAAGCCTTCGTCGTACGACGCCGATCAGCCGGGTGTTCGGCCTTGATCGGGGACAGCGGGAGCGCTGCATCGATATTGTGTTCATCGAGCGGTTCCTCAAGGGGCGCCAGTCGGACATCCGCGGGCGCGTGCTCGAGATCGGCGATGACCGCTATACGAAAAGATTCGGCGGTGGGAACGTCGATCGAAGCGACGTGTGGCACGTGCGGCCAGGTGGAGGAGCCACCATCGTGGCCGATCTGACGTCCGCCGAAACCGTGGCCTCTGAATCGTTTGACTGCATCATCTGCACCCAGACGCTCCAGTTCATTTATGACGTCCATGCGGCCTTACGGACCTTGCATCGGATTCTGCGTCCCGGCGGAGTCCTTCTGGCGTCCTTCACCGGCATCAGTCAGATCAGCCGGTACGACATGGATCGGTGGGGAGATTACTGGCGGTTCACCACGGCCTCGGCCAGGCGCCTGTTCGAAGAGTGTTGGCCGCCGGACCAGATCTCAGTCCAGGCGCGGGGCAACGCGCTGTTGGCCGTCGCCTATCTTCACGGCTTGACGGTGGATGAGTTGCAGCCAGAGGAATTAGAGGCGTTGGACGACGATTTTCAACTCGTGATCACGGTCCGTGCCGTGAAGCCCATCCTGCACAATGGAGCGCAAGCGTGACGACGTGGCAACGCATCCTGAATCCGCTGCACTGGTGGACGGTGTCCGCGGAGCCGTCCGGCGGCGGAGAGCCGTCCATGATCGCCCGGGGCTGGGATGAATATGCCAAACGGTGGAAGGCCGACCGGTTTCCGGTCCTGCCGGGAAACCGCGTTGAGCATTTGGGGGATGAATGGACCGCTGAAGATACGAGCGGGGGAGGCACGACCTATGGCTTGGACGAGGCGACGATCAGGAATTTTTCGGCATGTTTGAGCGAACAGGTGCTCGACCGCTATCTGCCGCCCCACAGCAAGGAAGGGCTGGAGATCGGGCCTGGCGGAGGACGATTGACCCAGCTGCTGCTTCCCAGGACCGACCTGTTGCATGCGGCCGATCCTTCCGAAACCATGCTCACGCGGCTGACTGCCAGGTTCAAACAATATCCTTCTCTGCGCACCTACGTGACCGACGGGATGACGTTGCCTCGACTGGCCGAAGAGAGCCTGGATTTCGTCGCCTCGTTCGACGTGTTTGTGCATTTCGAACCGAGGCTCGTGCACTGGTATTTGCGGCAAATCGCACGGCTCTTGAAACCGGGCGGCATCGGTCTGGTCCATTATGCCTCGGTCATCTCGCCGATCGGATGGCGTCAGTTCGAAGCGGACCTCGAAGGCAACGTCGAACAACGGACCTCGTTCTGCGCCTTCGGAACCATGTGCCCGCAGTTGATGGAACATTTCCTGAAAGCGCTTGACCTTCAGGTGGTTTCATCCGATGTTGGCTTTATTCCTCGAGACGCGATTGCCGTCTTCCGCAAGCGTACATCCACTGTGTGATCCTCCGCTGGTGAGCGCCGGCAATCCTCCCGGGTACCGACATGGTCAAGACCATATGAAGATGCCGGGCTTGTCCAGAATCAGCGCCAAGCTGCAGAGACTGCTGCCGCGCGGGCGGCCGGTCGGGCTGGTTCTGCTGTATCACAGGATCGCTGCTCCTGCGACCGATCCTCAGCTGCTGGCCGTGACGCCTGAGCGCTTTGCGGACCAGATACGTCACCTGTCCAGCCGTTTTGAAATGGTCAGCCTCCATGAGCTCGCCAATCGGATGCCGAATGCCCGCCGCGGGTCGCGGATGATTGCCGTGACATTCGACGATGGGTATGCCGACAACCTCTCTCAGGCCAAACCTATCTTGGAGTCCTGCAAGGTGCCGGCCACCGTGTTCGTCGCGACCGGTACGCTTGCAACGGGGTCGGCCTTCTGGTGGGACGAGTTGGAGCAGCTCTTACTCCATCCTTCGCGGCTGCCTTCGTCTCTCACACTCGAAATCGATGGGCAGGTGTTCCAATGGGAAGCGGGCGGCGACGCCGAATACACGAATGAAGACTTCGCATCACACAAGAAATGGAATGTGCTGCAGCCCGACGATCCGACCCGCCGTCACGGTCTGTACCGGACATTATGCCGGCGGTTAAAGCCGATGACTGAGGAGTCGCGCCGACGTGCGCTCTGCGACCTTCGTGCCTGGGCCGCTTTCACCTACGATTGGAGGTCGCAATCCCAGATGCTGACCAAAGAGGATCTCCGACGGCTGGTAGATGGGCCGTGGGTCGACGTGGGCGCCCACACGGCATCGCATCAGGTGCTCGCCAATCTTTCGCTCGCCGAGCAGCGGGAGGAAATTGCCTCCAGTAAGCAGTGCCTCGAAGCCATTGTGAGCCGGCCGGTCCGAACATTTGCCTATCCCTATGGGACCAAGACGGACTATTCGGGAGACACGGCGACGCTCGTCAAGGAACAAGGTTTCGCGCTCGCCTGCTCAAACTACCCCGAGGCCGTCACCAGGACGTCCGACGTCTATCAGCTGCCGAGGTTCGTCGTCAGAAATTGGACCGAAGAGCGGTTCGGCCGCACGCTCGATGCCTGGTGGAACGGCAGAGAAGGAGACGAGCACGGTGACTGTTAGGTTTCTCAAGACCTT
>DASUXH010000132.1:0-3463 GCA_036378015.1 Nitrospira sp.
AATGGTGGTCTGGTCGATAATCGCCGGATGACTGGCTTCGAACGACCAGTCCATGATTTCTTCGAGAGAAACGCTGCCCTTTGAATTCTGGGCGATTTTTGAAGTGGAGCTGCACCCGCCAACTACAAGCGCCAGACCGACGAAGGCATAGAGAGTCGCGTTGGTCAGTCTCTTGCCGTATGAAAAAGTCGACATTGATGTTCTCCTTTGCCGAAAAGTGAGAAGCTTAGATCTGTGGCGCCTGCGAGAGGTGGTTACCAAATACCAAAGCCCATTAACGTCATGCTCAGCGCCAGCCAGCCGAAAAGTCCTATGGCGATAATTGTCTCAAGGCTGGGTGTCGAATCCGGTTGGTTATTGGACGGATGTTGGGCAGACTTCATGTCGTCGCTCCAATGGCAATGGGTGGAGGTTTACGAAGTCGTCCATTTTCAAGCAAAGACTATGCCCTTCCTTCTATAAGGCGAGAGCAATGTAAAGATTGTGAGTAGAAAGACGGATGCTGGTTGAAAAGATGACGGCGATCCTTTCAAGAATGTGTTCCAGTTTGCTGATCTAAGACATTGATTTGGTAGGCATTACACGAAACGACTAGGGATAGGCGCTTTACCTGTTTGCCTTGCGAGCATAGGAGGTGAGAGCCACTTGCAAGAGTCGGCGCTCTTAGCCAAAGCAAAAATACGTAACGAAGGAAGGAGGCTACGACTGAACGAGATTCGTGCAGAGTGTTCGATTTTTGTTCGTCAGGACCGGCCCACGGCCCTCGCGTACAGGGTGGAAGCAGACGCATCGTAGATTGAGCATGCCACCAAATCACCGGGGCGGCATGCAAGGTCTGTCTTGTTCCAGATGACGGTTACGTTGCCGTCGCTTTTTCCCATGGCTTGAAAGGTGGATTTTTTCGCATCGCCTTCGACGAGGACGGGAAGCGTTTGGCCGAGATATTCGCGAGTCCGTTGGGTCGAAATCCGGCGCTGTAGCTCAACCAAGGCCGTGACACGGCGGGATTTGGCCTCTGGGGAAACGTCGTCGGTGAATTTTCTGGCTGCAATGGTATTCGTTCGTTCGGAGTACAGGAAGATGAAGGCGGAGTGGTACTTGACCTCTTCCAACAGGTGATACGTGTCGGCAAATTCGCCGTCGGTCTCGGAACAGAACCCGGCGATGATGTCTGTAGTCAGTACGATGCGTGAATTCATCGAACGGATCCGTTCGACGAGCGCCAAGTACTCGCCTCTCGTGTAGGTGCGATTCATCATTCCAAGAATGCGATCATTGCCCGATTGTGCGGGCAGATGGATGTGCTTACAGATTTTGGGATGGCCGGCCACCGCCTCCAGCAGCGGCGCAGGAAAATCCTTGGGGTGGGGGGAGGTGAACCTCACTCGCTCGATGCCCGGCACGTCTGCGACCGCAACCATGAGGCGGGCGAAGTCCCACTCGCCTGACCTGTAGGAATTGACGTTCTGACCCAGCAACGTGATCTGCTTGAACCCTTCACCGGCGATACGCGCGGCTTCGTCGAGAATGCCCTGCGGCTCTCTCGACCGTTCTCTCCCGCGTGTGTAGGGAACCACGCAGAAGCTGCAGAAGTTGTCGCAGCCGCGCATGACGGCGATCCAGGCGTTGACGCCGGGACTGCGCGCGGGAACGATGTCGTCGTAGGTTTCGTATTCCGACAAGTCGACGGCCAGAGCATTCAGATCCCGACCCTGCTCCTGTGCGTGCACGGCATTGCTGATCAGCGCGGGAAGCTGACGATAGGAATCAGGCCCTGCTAAAAGGTCCACGAGCGGTTCGTGCTTCGTGAGCTCATCCTTGAGATTCTGCGCCATGCAGCCAAGGACACCGACGACCAAGGGACGGCTCTTTTTGAGCGCTTTGAGATCGGAGAGATGCGTATACACTTTCGTGTGGGCATTTTCGCGGATGGCGCAGGTGTTCATGAGAATCACGTCGGCGCATTCCCTATCCTCGGTCATGACATACCCCTCGCGCGTGAGGAGAGCCCGCACGACCTCGGAGTCATATTCGTTCATCTGACAGCCGAACGTTTCGATGTGTACCTGGCGGCGGTCGCCGGGGCCGAGACTCATCACTGCCTTCCTTCCATATCCTCTGAGATGAGCCGGCCGACCGCCCAGCGATCGGACGCGCCGGTGATCTTCACGCGATGAATCTGATGAGCCAGTGCGTCGTCCGAAGCGACGGCGACCTTCAGAAAATGCGGAGTGGTCCCGAGTCGCAGGCCCTCAGTTTCTCCCTCCTCAAAAAGCACCGACACGGAACTTCCGATCCATTGTTCGCCAAACGCGAGGCGTTTTTGACGAGACAGTTCGGCGAGCGATTGCGCGCGCCGGCGTGCAACTTCCGATGGAACGTCTTGCCGCATCTTGGCCGCAGCAGTTCCAGGCCGCTTCGAGTAGGTGAATACATGAAAATATGAAAATGGAATGCGCCTGCACAGGGCGACGGTTTCCTGAAATGCCTGCTCGGATTCGCCCGGAAATCCCACCATGAGATCGGTGCCCAATGCCAGATGGGGAACTCTTGAGCGAGCCCGCTCGATGAGTGAGATGAAATACTCCACATCATAAGGACGATTCATAGCGGCGAGCACCGCATCGTCTCCACTCTGAAGAGGAACGTGCAGATATGGGCACAGCTTGCGTCCGGCGCCGATCCGCTCCAACAGTGGCTCGGTTACCGTGGTCGGTTCGATGGAGGACAACCTGATGCGGTCAATGCCATCAAGAGCTTCCAGCCGATCGATGAGTCCGCCGAGGTCGACGCCCTTCGAGTGAAATTGTCCAATGTTCACCCCCGTGAGAACAACTTCTCGATGGCCGCGCGCCGCCTGCCATTCCGCCTCCACAAGGATGTCGTCCAGGAGACGGCTGCGCTCATGTCCTCTTGCGAACGGAATGAGGCAGAAGCTGCACATCACGTTGCAACCGTCTTGAATCTTCAACATGGCTCGAGTCGCATCAAACTCGCCGAGCTCGGGAAGGACAAACTCATCTCGAGCAATCGTTCTTGTGTGCAGCACCTCAGGCGACGGCTGTTTCTGAAGCGCCTCGGGAGGGGGTAAGAAAGAGGGCAGCTCCGACTTGAATTGGTTGCCGACAATGAGATCGATGCCGGGAATACTGCGCAACTGATGCATCCCGGTCTGCGCATAACATCCGGTAACCGCGACGTAGGCGTCCGGCGAATGTCTCAGCGTCTTTCGAATTACGTACCGACAGGTGCGTTCCGCTTCAGCCGTCACTGAACAGGTGTTGACGACGAGCAGGTCCGTGGGCTCGCCCCAAGACACGAGCGTGTATCCTCGCCGTCGCAGTTGGGACTCGAGCACGGAGGTTTCCGCTTGGTTGAGACGACAGCCAAGGCTGTGAAGTGATGCGCGCTTTCGCATGAAGGCGGCATTATAGAGAGCTGTTTGGAGGAGGGGCAAGTACAG
>DASUXH010000133.1:0-2808 GCA_036378015.1 Nitrospira sp.
CACCGAAGCGCCGTTTCCAAGCGGCTAAATCATCAGTCGATTCCGCTTACCACTATCTGGAATTTGCGCAGACGCGGCAGCTACGGATTGGGGATGTTTCTCGTGTCAGATGGACTTTTCATGAGCGCACGTCTACGGTTCCCGAGACTTCCGGCGTACCGGTATCTTGCCATCCCTGTCTCACTCGCTTTCTGCCCTGGTGGGCCAATTGCTGGTAAGTCTTAAGGAAAGTATTCAACTCTTCTTGTGTGAGTTCTTCTAAATCCAGCAGCGCATTGTGGGCCCCGCGAGTCGCCCGAATCAGTTCATCGAGTTTGAGTTGGATGGCGCTGCTGTCCCTGTTCTGCGTGTTTTGAATCAGGAACACCATCAGAAATGTGATGATGGTCGTTCCCGTATTGATCACCAATTGCCAGGTATCGCTAAACCGAACACCTGTCCAGTCACTGCCCATCCGATAATGACGAGCAACGCGGCTCCGAATGCCCATGGATGTCCCATGGCGGATGCACAGTGTTTCGCGAATCGCGCGAACCGAGCCATCGGTCCTTTCGCATGCTTGTCGTGTCCGTTGATCATGACTGCGCCCCTTCCTGCGGTCCGAGTTGAATCCGCCGTTGGATGATTTCGCGAACAAACACCTCCAATTCCTCCGAGAGCAGCTGAACATGCGCCTCGAGCGTCTCCAGCATTGAGGCTCGGGCGCGCAAATCGGTGGACGTGTACCTTCCCCCCTTGCCAAAAACGAGTGCGCTGCGCTCTTCTTCTCCGGACGAGCCCGGTTCGCCCAGGCGTCCCTGCTGGCGCCAAGCCTGGAGAACTTCCTCTCTGATGGTGCGCGTTCCATCCGTGCGGTGCTTCTGAAAAAAACGCCAAATGGTCGGTGAGAAGACGCTGGCCTGCGGTGGGCCATGCCACAACTCGCCGAGCAGGTTGCGTTCATGGGTAAAGTCTTGTTGGGATGCTGCAAACAGGGCGGCTCCCCCGAATAAGGAAGCCACGACACCCCCGGCGAGCGTGGCGGCGTTGTTCGCGACATCGGAGCCTCCGGCCAGGCCGATCCCCCCCGAGACGACGGCGGCTACGCCGCCGATCACGATCGAAGCCAACGTCAGCCGTTTCACCAGCGAGGCGTCGACTTCATCCATTCGATCGGCGACCTGATCGGCCCGGTCCCGTTCGCACACGAGCTCGGCCGTCAGCGACGAGACTTCGAACAACGTGAGCAGCAAGCGGTCGGTCAGTGACTGCCGCAGCTCCATGAACGCGAGGCTATGAGTCTCGCCAGCACGCTCGAGCACCGTCAGTTCAGTCAAAAGGGGGACCGCATTCATGACGCGCCACTTCAAGCGACTGTGTTGAGAAGGGCAGATCCGGCTTAACGGCTTCGGCGTTCCGTTCGTCGTGGATTTGAAAACGCACGGGATGGAGCGGTGCGCATGAGCGTTCAGGTGTCGTCGCGTGAGGCGTGGACGGGAGGAGGATCGAACATCCGCCAAGGCCGAACAGACACACCATCAGATACAAAATGCGCATTCCTGTTGGCGGGCACCACGCACGGCAACCACCGGCGCTCATGGCCGGCGTGAAGATCCGAGAGAAAACTCCGTCCAATAGCCCCTCGTCTTGGGAGAAGCCGTGAGAATCGCTTTCAGCGCGCCGTCGTCGTCTTCGTCGTAAATCTCTCCTATGACCTCCTCGAGAATGTCCTCGAGGGTGACGATTCCCACGCGCGTCTGCTGTGAATACACGATGCCCATGTGCACGCGCCGGTCTTGGAGGGTCTTCAGGCCTGCCAGCAAAGGCAGGGAGTCCTGTAACTCGACGGCCGGCCGCACGAGAGACAGCCACTGCTCCGATCCCGTGGCATGGAGCGCAAAAAACTCTTTCGCGTTCACGATGCCGACCAGCGTCTGCCCATCGATCACGGGAACACGGGTATGGCCCGAGGCAAGTAAGATCGTTTGCACTTCACGTGCGGCCAGCCGGATGTCGGCCTTGATCACATGCTTCCAGGGCAAGTAGATGTCTTTCACGAGCTTCCGCTCAAGATCGACGAGATTCATCACATATTGGCGATGTTGGCTCGAGAGCATGCCGAGTTCGACGGTGGCCGCTTGCGTCTCCTCATTGCGTGCCTGGCCTTGCGTGCTCTTAGTCAATCGTAGAAGCTTGAGCAAACTCTTGGTCGACCATTCAAAGACGCTCACGAGGGGTCCGAGCAGGCAATCAAAGAACGATAGCCATGGAGCGGCTGCCAAGCCGACCGCCAAGGAGTTCCTCAATGCAAGGGTCTTCGGGATGAGTTCGCCGACGACGACCGTGAAGTACGTGAGAGGAACGACCACGACCGCGATCGCCAGGGTATCCGCAGTGCTCTCATTGACGCCGAATTTCTCGAACAGAGGGCTCAGTTCTTCCTCGGCGCCCGCTCCTCCCACGGCGCCTGCCAACGCGGCCACAAGCGTGATGCCGATTTGCATGACGGCCAGCGTCCGCTCGGGGCGCTCCCTCAGGCGAAACAAGATGTCGGCATTTTTCTGCCCCTGACGGGCCAATTCCCGGAGGCCGGGGCGACTGACCGCCACAAAGGCCATTTCGGCCCCCGCGATGAGGGCGTTAGCGAACAGGCACAGCACGACAATAGCTATCTCAATCATGATGGACCTCATCTAATTTGTTCGCGGGTTCGAGCAATGCAAAACTAGGAAACCTTCTAGCGTAGTGGGGAATCATCACTGACGCGAACACCTCCCGAACACGAATATCCTCTTGTTTCGGCTGGGTTTGCGCGGTCTCATCGCTTGA
>DASUXH010000134.1:0-3095 GCA_036378015.1 Nitrospira sp.
GACAATGCGGTTTCCGCGTCCCCCAGCACAGGCCGTTCTGCGCGACGACCTTCGTAAAAGTTCACACCTCCGAGTTGGACTCCCAGGGCGCCGGCCATCGCGGCTTCAGGCCTTCCGCTGTTGGGACTGGGATGCTTATGCCCGTCGCGCAATAAGATGACTCCGCTTCGCTTCACCGCTTTGGCACTCATGAGGACGACTCCGGCCGCAGCAGCAATCAACCACCCCGTGATGCGTGCAGGAATCCAATTGGCGACATCATCGAGCTTGGCCGATGCCCATCCGAAGTCCCGGTATTCCTCATCCGGATGTCCGATCATGGAGTCGAGAGTCGAGACGGCCTTGTAGGCCAATGCCAGCGGCGGTCCTCCGACCACAAGAAACACCAACGGCGCAATGACGCCGTCGCATGCACTCTCCGCAATCGTCTCAACGGAGGCTCTGATGACTTCCGCCTCTGACAGGTCTTGCGTGTCCCGTCCAACGATCAAGCTGACGGCCTGCCGGGCTCGCTCCAACGAGCCTTCTTGCAATGCCGCCGAGACCGCATGAACATGGTCGACCAGGTCCCTCCAGGCCAGCGTCGTGGACGCCAAGGCAATCCCTATCAAGTGGCCGAGCCACGCATGGACTGCCATCCCTGCCGCAATGACCACCCACCCGGCTGCAAACGCCATCGTCGGCAGTCCGATCGCCAAGAGAACACCGGCAGCGCGAAGCGCCACCGATCCTGTACAGGTTTGACGGACCTTCCCGTGCACGCGGACGATGACGCGGCCCATCCAGCGTACGGGATGCGGCATCGCCAGTGGATCGCCGATTGCCGCGTCAAGGACGCAGGCCGCCACCATTTCAACGGGAGTCATGACAAGACCAGGAGGGCGGGCATCAATAAGAGAAACGTCACTTCGACGAGCTCGTTGGTAGCGCCAAGCGTATCGCCGGTGATGCCGCCGAAAAAGTGGCGGCAGAAGACGGTGGCCAGCCGGCTGAACAGACCTTCGATCAACAAGGCTGCCAACGCCGGAACGGCGCCGAAGGCCCACACCGTCAGAAATACCATCAAGACTGTCGCGCCAAGGACATGCCGTTCAGACAAATGCGCCAGAAACGGGGCGGCCAGGCCCCCTTCGGCTCGGGCATAGCTCGCTCCATAGGCGCCGACCACCATGCCCCATCGTCCGGCGGCCGGCATGCACAAGAGCACTGGAAACCGCACGGCCTCCGGCAAAGACACGAGTGCGCCGTATCGTAGGATCAAGGAGAGGAACAGACCGGTCGCCCCGATCGCTCCGATGCGAGGATCGCGCATGATGGTCAGGCGATCGGAAGCGGTCCGACCTCCGGCCAAGCCATCCAAGGTGTCGGCGAGCCCGTCCTGGTGAAGACCTCTGGTCATCGCCACCAATAGAAGAATGAGGAGCGCCGCAACCACTTCACGGGGCAGCCATCGGATCAAGAGCACGTCGGTCAGGGCTAACAGACCGCCAAGCAGAATCCCGACGAAGGGGTACCACAGCATGGAGCCGGCCAATTCATCCGGCGCCGGTTCGTGACACTCCCGGCTCAATGGGACAGCGGTGAGAAACTGCCACGCGCAGATGAATGGTTTCAGATGAGTGGTCATGTGCGCCGGTCCGATACACCGGCTTCATCGAAGGTCGCCATTTCCGTCAAGACTTTGATCGCAGCCTGGACAAGTCCCATTCCCAGACAGGCGCCTGTCCCTTCCCCCAGCCGCAAATCGAGATCGAAGAGCGGCTTCAGCCGCAGGCTGTCCAACACCACCCCATGGCCCTTCTCGACCGACCGGTGGGAAGCAATCATGTATTCTCGGCACCGCGGCTGTAGTCCGACCGCGATCAGCGCGGCGGCACCGGCGATAAATCCGTCGAGCACGACAGGCACCTCCGCTGCAGCGCCGCCCAGTATCAAGCCGGCCATTGCGGCGATCTCAAGACCGCCCACTTTTGAAAGGACATCCACCGCATCGTGCGGATTCGGTCGATGAAACGCCAGCGCCTGCTCGATCACGGCAATTTTGCGAGCCCGGCCCTGCTCATCAAGTCCGGTTCCTCTCCCCGTCACGGTATCCACCGCCGCTCCAGTCATGACTGCCACGATCGCCGCGCTTGCCGTCGTGTTGCCGATGCCCATTTCGCCGGTGCCGATCAGTCCGACGCCTTGACGAACCGCTTCGGCCGCCAGCTCGATGCCGACGAGGAGCGCTTGTTGAGCCGTCGGTCGATCCATGACGGGGGCGTGCAGCATGTTTCTGGTGCCCATCATCAGCTTACGGTGAATGAGGCCGGCAATCGCTCCGAAGTCATGTGCCACGCCGATGTCGACGACGCGAATCTCCACGTTGGAATGGCGGCCCAGGACATTGACTCCCGCGCCTCCCCGAAGAAAATTGAGCACCATTTGTGCGGTCACATCGCGCGGATAGGCGCTGACGCCTTCGTCGACGACACCATGGTCGGCGGCGAATGTGAACACCGTGCCACGTGGCACGGCAGGCTTGCATTCTCGAGTGATCGCACAGTACTGCACGGCCAACTCTTCGAGCCGACCCAAGCTGCCTTGTGGTTTGGTCAGCCGGTCCAGTCGTCGCTGTGTCTCCGCCGCGACGGCTCGATCGGGCTCTCGTATCTGCTCCAACACGTCGGTCAAATTCATGAGTTCTCTCATTTCAAGGAAAGAAGTATTCCACTCACGACGAAGTAGGCATCGTCCGCCTCCTGTGCGATGAGCCGGTTGGCCTCCCCAGCCAGCTGACGAAAGCGCCGCGATCGCTCGTCGACCGGAACGAGGCCCAAGCCCAACTCATTCGATACGACCACCACACGGGCCGCGATACGGCGGATCGCCCGAAGTAACGAACTGACGGCTTCAAGAATCTTTTCATCTTTGGCCCCGCGTTCACACTGGTTCGATAACCACATCGTCAAGCAATCGACGAGAATGACACGGTACTTCCTCCCCTCTTCATTGATCCAAGCGGTCAGCTCGAGGGGCACTTCCGCCGTGACCCACACAGAGGACCTCAACTGTCGATGTTTCACGATCTTCATCGCCATTTCCTCATCGAGACC
>DASUXH010000135.1:0-3152 GCA_036378015.1 Nitrospira sp.
TGTTCGGCGCGTCCGTGGTGGTCACGCTCGGCGCCTGCGCGCTGTTTACGAACGCGATCGAATGGCTGGGAAAGCGCCGGAACCTGTCTGAAGGTGCGGTGGGCAGCGTCCTGGCCGCGATCGGCACCACGCTTCCAGAAACCTCCATCCCCATTGTGGCCATCTTTTTCGGTGCGACGCGCGAAGAAGCGGAGGTCGGGTTGGGGGCGATTCTCGGCGCGCCCTTTATGCTCAGCACGCTCGTAGTGCCGATGCTCGCCCTGCTGTTGCTGACCTACTCACGGTTGGGTAAACGCGGCCGTTCATTCCGACTCAGCTACAAAGACGTCACCGTTGATTTGACCTGTTTTGTGTTGGCCTACACGGTCGCCTTGGGCTGCGCCTTTGTCCCGTCTCGGCTGCTGCACATCATGGCCGCCGTCGGCCTCCTGACCCTGTACGGCTACTATGTCAAGGTCAAGTTCAGCGACGATGAATCGGGGGAGCCGAGCGAGCTCGGTCCGTTGCTGTTTTCGAAGCATTCGGCAAAACCCTCCTATGCCGTCATCGCGGTTCAGGCACTGGCTGGGCTGGCCGGCCTCGCGTTGGGCGCGCACTTGTTCGTCAGCGCGGCCGACTCGACGGCGCATCTGTTGGCGATTTCCCCGTTGATCCTGGCCCTCTTGATTGCCCCTCTTGCCACCGAACTGCCGGAGATGTCCAACAGCTTTCTCTGGCTCTATCAAAAGAAGGACCGGCTGGCCGTCGGAAACGTGACGGGCGCCATGGTGTTTCAAGGGACGGTGCCCGTCTCGGTGGGTCTTCTGGGCACCGAATGGACGCTCGCGCCGTCGGCGCTGCTCACGATGGTCTTGGCGGTGATTGCGACGGGGAGTCTGTTGCTGCAGGCCGTCTGGTCTGAGCTGTGGCGCCCCTGGTTGCTCGCGATCGGCGCGGTCCTTTATATAGGCTATGCCTTGTATCTGTACGGGTGGTGAACGGTGATGGCCGAATCCAAGACAGAAAACAGGCTGCCTTTGCTCGGCATTACGATGGGCGATCCGGCCGGAATCGGACCGGAGGTCATTGCGAAGGCCCTCACGCGGACGGCCCTCCGGCGCCTATGCTCTCCGTTGATCGTCGGCTCCTACGACGTTATGCAGCAGACCGTGAAGAGGCTGAAGCTCGCGCTCACGGTGCGTCTGGTCAAAGGACATGAACCGCTCGGAAGGCGGCCGAGGGAAATCCTTGTCTTGGATCCGCTCGAGCGCCCGCTGGGTCCCTATCGATCGGGCGTGGCGGCGCCGGAAACCGGTGCGGCATCGGTGGCCTTTATCAAGGAGGCCGTGCGCATGGCCCAAACAGGCTGCATCGACGGGATGGTCACGGGACCGATCAATAAGGAAGCCATCAACATGGCGGGGTGTCATTACCCCGGTCATACGGAGCTGTTGGCGGACCTCACTCAGACGCAGGAATCGGGCATGATGATTCTCGGAGGTCCCTTGAAAATCATGTTCGTGACGACGCACGTCGCCATCAAAGACCTTCCATCGCTGTTGACGCAGGCAAAAATCGAAAAGGGTATTCGTCTGGCGCATAGGGCGATGACGACGCTGTTCGGCGCCAAGAAACCCCGGATCGGTCTTGCCGCACTGAATCCGCACGCGGGAGAACAGGGGCTGTTCGGCGACGAAGAGGCCCGCGTCATTTTGCCCGCCGCGCGCGCGGCGCAATCCAAGGGGATTCTTGTCAGCGACCCCATGCCGGCCGACACGCTGTTCGGAAAGGCCGCCCGAGGCGACTACGACGCGATCGTCGCGCTGTATCATGATCAAGGCTTGATTCCCCTAAAGATGGTTGCCTTCGGGAGCTGCGTGAACCTCACGGTCGGACTGCCGATCATCCGGACATCGGTCGACCACGGCACCGCCTTCGACATTGTCGGAAAAGGCGTTGCCGATCCCGGCAGCCTCGTGGAGGCTGTCAAACTGGCCGCCAGGCTTGTGAAAGAGCGCGTACCAACAGCCGCCTCACGATAGGAGAAGCACCGCTCATGCCCATCGATCCGAACAAGGCGCTCTTGGCCATCCAGCAGCAACTCAAGGAATTAGATGTGATTTACCGGGACACGATGGAGGGGTCGTTGAACACGGTGTCCGGCACCGAACGGGTCGCCAAATGGCGCGTCCGGACGATCGCTTTGCTGACCGAGTCGGTCGGCGAGAAAGAGGCCCAGGAGTTTGCCCGTCTCCAGCCAGGTATGGTTTTCACCAACGATCTCGTGGAAGAGTTCACCGATCTCGTGGACTGTTTTCGCATCCCGCTCAAGACGTTAGGGCAACAGATTTTCAAGTCTCGTCCGCTCCCTCCTACCGGAGGCTCATAGGTGCCGCGTCCGGTCTTCCCCCCGGCCAACAAGCGACTTGGGCAGCATTTCCTGATCGACCAGAACATCGTGCGGAAAATCGTCGCGGTCGCTGAACTCACATCCGAGGATACGATCCTCGAAATCGGTCCAGGCCGAGGGATCTTGACGGAGGCGCTGTCTCATGCCGCTCGACGCGTGGTCACCATCGAGATCGATTCGGAACTGTGTGAACTCCTCCAAGGACGCCAACCCCAGTGGAAGAACGTGGAGATCATCTGTGCCGATGCGCTCACGCATCCGTTCGAGACCATGCCTGTCGGCAGTACGGTGGTGGCGAACCTGCCATATTATATTTCGACGCCGCTCCTCTTTAAATTTCTTGAGCACCGCGGGCATTTTAGACGCTTGGTGCTGATGCTGCAGAACGAAGTCGCCGACCGTCTCGTGGCCAAACCTGGCGGCGCCGAGTACGGCGTGCTTTCGGTCATGACGCAATATGCCGCTGAGGTCACGAAGGCCTTCAAGGTGTCGGCTCACTGCTTCCGACCACGGCCCGATGTCGGCTCTGCGGTGGCGATCCTGCGTCCGAGACATGGAGAACTGCTGCTGTCACCCCAGCAGGAGGGCAGTTTTGCCGCCGTCGTGAAGGCGGCATTCGCCCATCGCCGCAAGACATTGGTCAACTCGCTCCGCGACGAAGGCTATGAGGCGCCGATCGTGACGCAGACCGTGGCGGCCATGAGACTGTCTCCGACCGTTCGCGCCGAAGTGCTGACGCTCGATCAGTTCAAGGAACTCGCCC
>DASUXH010000136.1:0-3992 GCA_036378015.1 Nitrospira sp.
CGGACTATGGTGATGCGACGGCGCATACGCTTGCACACCTTGCCGAGTCAGCGGGAGGACTCAGTCTTCCGACCTTGGAATCGCTTGGGCTCGGCCATGTGACGGCCATCCGAGGCGTGCGATCGATGGCGCAGCCGCCGCACGAAAGGTTGAACGTCGTCCCTTCGCCCGGCTTTCCGTCCACGACGAACGCCACGGGACATTTCACCTGATACCGGACGTCCCTACGCAAGGCCTTGGCTCCTGATCAAGTGGCGCGCCGCCGACCATTCCTCAACGATTTTGAGACTGGCGCTCGTGCCGATGCGGTCGGCGCCCGCTTCGAGCATTTGCCGTACCGTGTTCCAATCACGGATCCCGCCTGAGGCTTTGACCTTGGCCCGTCCACCCACCGAGGCCTTGAGCAGCCTCACGTCAGCGATCGTCGCTCCACCCGCTCCAAAACCGGTCGAGGTTTTCACATAGTCGGCACCGGCTTCCACAACGAGTCTGCAGGCGGTCATCTTTTCTTGATCGGTGAGGTAGCACGTCTCCAATATCACTTTGTGCTCGGCATGCGGTGTGGCGCGAACGACTTCGGCAATATCCTGCCTGACCGCATCGAGATCGCCGGACTTCAGCCGACTGACGTTGATGACCATATCAAGGATCGCAGCGCCCACCCTCACGCCCTCCACGGCTTCAGCCACCTTGATACTGGTTGCATGCCCTCCGAGGGGAAATCCGATAGGAACGCCCACCCGTACCGCGGATCCGCGAACCGCCTCAACAGCGTCCGCAGTGTAACAGGGCGGAATGAAGATCACGGTGAATCCATGGTGCTTCGCCTCTTCGCAGAGACGCAGCACATCGTTTTTCGTCGCCTCCGGACGCAAAATCGTGTGATCGATCAAGGCGGGCAGATTCCACTCGCTTTGCGTCATGGCATCGTCCTCTTCACGGAAGTCATCGCCGAGGTACGCGGGTGCATCCCCCGTCTGAACGGCCGCTTTTGGTATCGTTCAACCGCTTCGTTGTGTTCTGCCAGAGTCGCCGAAAACTGATGCGTGCCGTCGTTCTTTGACACAAAATACAGCGCCTGGGAATTCGAAGGATAGAGTGTGGCACGAATCGATTGGATACCGGGGTTCGCAATGGGCCCTGGCGGAAGACCGGCGACGCGATAGGTGTTGTACGGGCTCGGGCTCAACAAGTCCTTCTTGTGGATGTTTCCGTCGTAATTAGGCAGACCATAAATCACCGTGGGATCGCTCTGCAAGGGAATGCGTTTCTTCAATCGATTGTGAAAGACCGCCGAAATCTCCTCTCGTTCGCCGTTCGAGCCCGATTCCTTCTCGATCACCGAGGCCAACGTGAGGACTTCGTGCTGCGTCATCTTGAACTCTTGCGCCCGCGCCTCGAGGTCGGGACCGTAGACTTGCCGCAAATGCTCGACCATCGTGGTCAGCACCTCTTTGGGTTTTACGCCTTTGGGAAACTTATACGTATCTGGATACAGATAGCCTTCCAACGTGCCCGCATTGATGCCCAGCGAAGCGATGAAGGCCGGGTCTGTCATTAAGCGCAGCGCCTCTTGGCGGTCCATCAACCCCTGCTGCCCGAAGATGTCCGCAATCTGCAGCATGGTCAATCCTTCGGGTATCAGGATGGGATGCAGCACGACCTGGCCGACCGTCAGGCGTGAGAGGATTTCGGCGGGCGTCATGCTCGGATTGAGCTCATATTCACCGGCCTGGATTTTCCGATCCGCGGATTGGAACCGCCCCAGCCAGACGAAAGCGAGCCGGCTTTTGATCAATTCTTCCCGTTCGAGCAGGGCGGAGACTTGCTGAAAGGTGGAACGGTCAGGAATGGTCACGGTCTTGGAAGGCGGACGCAGTCGCGGAGCAACGGCCGGTTCCTGGGCCCACTTAATGGTCTGATACGCGGCTACGCCGAGTGCGGCGGCCGCGACCAGAAGCACGAGGAGAAGGTTGCGAAGCTTCATCGGTGTTGGCGGCTGTCGACCAATCCCCGTCCGAGACCGGCTCTGTCGCTTGTTCCCGACTCGCCAGATAGGACTGCAATAAGATGGCGGCCGCCACGCGGTCGACGGCGCCCTTCCGCTTTTTCCGGCTCACATCGGCGGCGATCAACAGATCTTCCGCCGCTTTGGTCGTCAATCGCTCGTCCCACAAGACCAACGGAACCGGCAATCCCTGCTCCAGGTGAGCGGCAAAATGCCGCATGGCCTGGATGGCCGGACCTTCCCGCCCATCAAGCTGGAGAGGGAATCCCAAGACGACCTCTCCCACGGCGTGGGTCTGCACGAGCGACGCGACATGGGCGAGATCACGGTCCAGCGTCCGCCGTTCGAACGTCTCGAGCGGCTGCGCCGTCCAACCCAGTTCATCGCTCAGGGCAACACCGATGCGCTTGGTGCCGTAATCCAACGCCAGTATTCGCGATCCGGACATGATTCTACCGCTGAAGTGCTTGTTCGACCAAGCCAAAGACCTTTTCCAACGATGCGTCGAGTTTCGAGGGGTCCTTGCCGCCGGCTTGCGCCATTTCCGGTCGTCCTCCGCCGGTGCCGCCCACTTCAGCCGCCATGGGCTTGATCAAATCACCGGCTTTGATTTTCGCCGTGAGATCTTTTGTGACCACGACGAGCAGCGACACTTTGCCGTCGTCCGTCGCCGCCCCCAATGTGACGACTCCGGTTTTAATTTTGTCACGCAGTTGGTCGGCCAGCTGGCGCATCGCATTGATATCCAAACCGTCGGTCCGTTGGACATGGACAGAAACACCGGCCACGGTCCTGGCCGTCGAGGCGACCGCCGACCCGCTGGCCATCTTGAGCTTGAGTTCCTCCAATTCGCGTTCTTTGTCCTTGAGCTGAGCGACAACCTTGCGGGTCTTCGCCACCAACTCGGAAGGGCCGACTTTTAGGACGTCCGAGAGCTCTCTGACCTCCAAGTCCAACTTTTTCATCATGGCCATGGCGCCATGGCCGGTCTGCGCTTCGATCCGGCGAACCCCGGCGGCCACGCCGGTCTCCGACACGATCCGGAACAAGCCGATCTCTCCCGTATGCCGGCAATGGGTGCCGCCGCAGAGCTCCTTGCTGAAGGACTCCACCGTGACCACCCGGACCTGTTCACCGTATTTGTCGCCGAAGAAGGCCAGGGCGCCCTTCGCCACAGCGTCCTGTATACTCATGACCTCGGATTGGACCCGTTCGTTTCTCTGAATCTCGCCGTTGACGACCGTTTCGATTTCATCGATGTCCCGCGACGACAATGGCCTGAAATGGGCAAAGTCAAACCGCAGGCGGTTCGGCGCCACAAGAGAGCCGAACTGTTTGACATGAGGGCCGAGCATATCGCGGAGAGCCGCATGGACGAGATGGGTCGCGGTATGATTTCTCGCGGCGTCCTGCCGCGTCGATCGATTCACCGACAGATGAAGCTGCTCGCCTTCGCGAATGCGCCCCTGGCTCACCCTGCCCTTATGAACGATCATCGTCGGCACCGGACGTGTGGTCTCCTTGATCTCCAGACGCCCCTCCGGCCCGACGAGAGCCCCCTGATCTCCGACCTGGCCTCCGCCCTCCGCATAAAATGGCGTGACGTCCAGGACCACCTCGACTTCATCGCCCTCTTGCGCCTCCTTGACGAGACGGTCGCCCTTGAGAATCGCCTGTAGCGTGCTGTCCGATTCCAATTGGTCGTACCCGACGAACCTCGTGGCCCCCACGCGTGCGGCCAATTCGGCGATCGCAGGCCGCGCCGTTTCCTGCTCGAAGCCCCCGGTCTTGCGGGCGCGGGTCCGCTGCTCTTCAATGGCGGCATCGAAGCCGGCCTCATCAACCGTCATGCCCTGTTCGCGTGTCGCTTCGGTCATCAAGTCCATGGGAAAGCCGTACGTGTCATACAGCTTGAACACCTCGGGACCGGACAACATCGTCCGTCCAGCCGAGCGCGCCTTGCCAATCATGTCGTTGAGGATGG
>DASUXH010000137.1:0-5939 GCA_036378015.1 Nitrospira sp.
CGGGTTGAAGGATGCGGACACGGCGATCGGCGTTTCGGTCAAACCCAAAACCGTCAAAGCAACAACGGAGGAAGTCGCTCGTTTGCTGAATGTGTAGAGATAAGATGCGAGTGTATTGTCGATGAAATATGTGATTCTGCACGCCGAGGGAATGTCGGATCATCCCCGGCAGGAACTAGCCGGCAAGACTCCCCTCCAAGCCGCTTGCACTCCTCATCTTGATCGATTGGCTGAACAGAGTGAGCTCGGGCTGCTCACGGTCGCGTTGGAGAACGGACGCCATGGAAGCGGCCTGACAGGCACATCGATCCTAGGCTATGAACCGAAGAAGTACTATCAAGGCCCAGGCCCATTGGAAGCGGCCAGCTTGGGCGTGACGGTTGGCGAACACGATGTCGTCTACCGGTGTACGATGGTCACGCTGAAACCGGAGGGAATGTCCGGTCCAAAGGGAAGCCCATCGGACGTCAAGAAACTCGGCTCCCACGTCGTTATGGACGATGCGACGGCCGGCCTGATTACCAGCGAGGAGGCGCGCGAGCTCATCGACGCGGCCAACGAGCAGCTTGGGTCGGAAATGATTCAGTTCTTTCCTGGGTCAGGACACCGACATCTGATGGTCTGGGTCAACGGCAAGCTTCGAGCCGTCTGTGTTGATCCTCAATCACTGGTCGGCCGTTCGATTGCCGACTCCCTGCCGACAGGCGACGGCGCTGACATGCTGCGCAAATTAATGGATGCGTCGTTGCTCATCTTACGCGACCATCCCGTGAACGAGGACCGGCGGGCAGCAGGACAGAAGCCCGCCAATTGCTTATGGTTGTGGGGGGAGGGGCGGGCCATCCCGAGACCGAGTTTGTCCGAACGGTTCGGCATCCCTGGAGTGGTGGTTTCTTCGGGCGATGTCCACAGAGGGCTCGGCCTCCTGTCAGGCCTCGAGGCGGTTGATGCGTTCCGCTTAGACGATCTCCGGACGCATGCGAAAGTGGCGCTCGAGGAACTGAAAAAGAAAGACTTCGCCTACGTACACGTCGAACTGCCCGACGAAGTCGTGTATAACCCGGACGTCAAGTCCAAGGTGCGCGCGATCGAAGCTGTGGACGGAGAATTCGTCGGCCCCTTTCTCGACGGCATGGCGGCATTGGGCCCTTACCGGTTGGTCGCGATCAGCGATCCAGGGAGCGTGCACCAAAGCCATGTGGCTCAAGCGCACTGGCCCTACGCCTACCATGACAGCACGACGAAAGCTGCTCGTAACACCGGCCGACGGTTCACCGAAGTGGATACCAAGGCGGTGGCCGCTGCGCCGCGGGACGCGACGAAGATCGTCGTGCGCCTTTTCGCCAAAGGATCCTGACCGATGGCGCTCATCGTGCAAAAATACGGCGGCACGTCCGTCGGATCGATCGATCGGATCCATCGCGTCGCTGATCGGGTCCAACAAGCGGTCAAAGAGGGTCATCGCGTCGTGGTCGTGCTTTCCGCCATGAGCGGCGAAACGGACCGGTTGCTGAAGCTGGCCCACGAAGTGGCGGCGCTTCCCGATGAGCGTGAGCTCGACATGCTGCTCTCGACAGGTGAACGTGTGACGATCGCATTGCTGGCCATGGAATTGCGCGGACGCGGCGTCGAGGCGCGTTCGTTCACGGGACGCCAGGTAGGAATCATGACCGACAGCGCCCATACCCGGGCGCGCATTACCCGCGTCGCGGCGGAACGGATTCGAGACGCACTGGAGAAAGGCGTCGTTCCGGTCGTCGCCGGCTTTCAAGGGATCAATGAGCATTCCGACGTCACGACGTTGGGCCGCGGCGGATCGGATCTGACGGCGGTGGCATTGGCCGGCGCGTTGAAGGCTGATCGGTGTGTCATTTTCACCGACGTGGATGGCGTCTACACCGCCGATCCCAACATCGTGCCGGCGGCGAGGCGGATCGACACGATCGCATATGAAGAGATGCTCGAGATGGCAAGCCTCGGCGCCAAGGTGTTGCAGAGCCGGTCGGTCGAGTTCGCCGCAAAATACAATGTCCCGTTGGAGGTCAACTCCAGTTTCAAGGAAGGGAAGGGCACACTTGTGAAACGCGAAGACGCAGACATGGAAGCCGTCGCCGTTTCCGGCATTACGGGCGACCGCAATCAGGCGAAAATTACCCTTGTCGGCGTACCGGACAAGCCCGGCATCGCGGCACGGCTATTAGGCCCGGTCGCGAAAGCCAACATTCTGGTCGACATGATCATCCAGAACGTCAGTCACGAATCGCTGACCGACTTTTCGTTCACAATTCCGCGTGTCGACGTCAAGAAAGTCATGCCGATTATTCAGAACACGGCGAAAGACATCGGCGCCAAGTCTGTGTCCGTCACCGAGGCCATCGCCAAGGTCTCGCTGGTCGGCGTTGGAATGCGGTCGCATTCGGGTGTCGCCGCCAAGATGTTCGACGTCCTGTCCCATGAAGGCGTCAACATCATGATGATCAGCACTTCGGAGATCAAACTCTCCTGTGTCATCGACGAAAAGTACATGGAACTGGCCATGCGCGCGCTGCATGCCGCGTTTGGACTGGACCAGACGGCGGCCGGCAGGTGACGGCCGAACCGATTTGACCCTCGACAGGCTTGGCCTCCTCCTGTTACCCTCTCGGCCATGGCGACACAGCGGTCCCGCGCTCCACGCAAGTCCTCGGTCAAGGCGGCCGTGAAAGCTCCGTCGCCGGCCGTCTCCGCCCACCTGGAAATATACGATACAACCCTGCGCGACGGCGCCCAAGCGGAGGACGTGAGTTTCTCTGCCGATGATAAGCTTATGGTCGCCAGGCGGTTGGACGAACTCGGCGTGCAGTTCATCGAAGGCGGCTGGCCTGGCGCCAATCCGAAGGACATCGAGTTCTTTCGCATGATCAAGGAAACCCCCTTGAATCAGGCGACTGTCGTCGCGTTCGGCTCGACGAGAAAAGCCAGCAATTCCGTTCAGAAAGACTCGAATATCCAGGCGCTGCTTCAAGCGGAGACCAAGGTCATCACGCTGTTCGGCAAGAGTTGGTCGTTGCACGTCACGGATGCCCTCGGGATCGCGCTGAACACCAATCTCGAGCTCATCGCTGATTCGGTCGCCTTTCTCAAGTCGAAACACCGCCGGGTGTTTTACGATGCCGAGCACTTTTTCGACGGATATAAGACAAATCCGGACTATGCGCTTGAGACCATCAGGAGGGCCGTGGAAGCCGGGGCGGAACGAGTAATTTTGTGCGACACGAACGGCGGCACTATGCCTTGGGAAATTAAGAATATCTGCGGAGTCGTTCAAAAGGAATGTCGGGTGCCTCTCGGGATCCACGCGCACAACGATTGCGAAATGGCTGTCGCCAATTCGCTGGTCGCCATCGAGATGGGAGTCGTGCAGGTCCAGGGCACAATCAACGGGATCGGTGAACGTTGCGGTAATGCGAATCTCTGTTCAATCATTCCGAATCTCCAGCTCAAGATGAAACGTCCCGCCCTCGGAGAGCGGCTCAACCACTTAAAGGAAGTCTCAGGTTTCGTGACGGAAATCGCCAACCTCATGCCAAACAAGCACCAGCCCTACGTCGGGGATTCGGCCTTTGCACACAAGGGCGGTGTCCATATTCACGCCGTGCTGAAGAACCCTGTGACTTACGAACACGTCGTGCCCTCGCTGGTCGGCAATCGCCAGCGGATGCTGGTGTCGGACTATGCCGGTCGCAGTGGTTTATTGGATAAGGTTGAGGCCTACGGGATCAAGCTGGATAAGGATCACTCCAAGGTGCAGGAATTGATGGCGACTCTCAAGGAGCGGGAAAACGAAGGCTATCAATTCGAGGGCGCCGAAGGCTCCTTTGAGTTACTCATGCGAAAGGCGATGGGGACCCATAAACCCTCTTTTCAGCTATTGGGGTTCCGCGTGATTGTCGATAAGAAACAAGAGGATGGACGTTCTGGATCTGAAGCGACCGTCATGGTCAAGGTCGGCGAAGTGGTTGAGCAGGCCGCCGCCACCGGCGCCGGTCCCGTAAGCGCACTCGACCATGCCCTGCGCCGGGCACTTGAGAAGTTTTATCCCCAACTTCGCGAGGTGAAACTTCTTGATTATAAAGTGCGGGTCCTTTCTGCGAATCGAGGAACCGAGTCTAAAGTCCGCGTGTTGATTGAGTCAGGCGACCATAAGGACAAATGGGGGACGGTGGGAGTCTCCGAAAACATCATGGAAGCGAGTTGGCAGGCACTGGCGGACAGCATCGAATACAAACTTCTGGCCTCAGATCGGTAGCACGCAGGCTCTTTCTCCAAGAAAAGTCCTTGACAGCCTATCTAACCTCACGTAACTTATGGCGAAACTGTCTTCAGGCTCCTGAAGAGACAGGCTCTTCGACGAGACGGCGTAGTGGCTTAAGGGGGGAGAGCATGAGAAAGGCCGATATTGCAAACGAAATCTACAAGCAGGTGGGAATTTCGAAGAACGAAGCCGCCGATATCGTCGAGCTCGTGCTGAACATGCTGAAGGCCGTGTTACAAAAGGGAGATTCCGTCAAGATCGCCGGTTTTGGCAACTTTGTCGTGAGAAGCAAGGGCGCCAGGAAAGGCCGGAATCCACGGACCGGTGAAGAAATCGGCATCACGCCTCGCCGCGTCGTGACCTTCCGCCCAAGCCAAGTATTCAAAAAATACGTCAACTCGTAACAGTTTCACACCCGGAAAAACTCCCGCCACGAGGACCGGTCCATGGGGAATGAGCCCCGGCTCGGCAGCAAAGTGTTTTACAAAATCGGCGAAGTGAGCCAGGTGACGAAGCTTCCCGCCTACGTCCTCCGGTTCTGGGAATCGCAATTCCCGTTCTTGAAGCCCAAGAAAAGCCGTGGCAATCAGCGGCTCTATGTGCGTAAAGACGTCGAGACGGTGTTGGAAGTCAAACGCATGCTGTATGAGGAAGGGTATACGCTGGAAGGTGTGAAGCGGTATTGGGCCCGGAGAGGCCGCGTCACCGGTCATCGCATCAAGCCCAAGGAACTGGCGCAAAAGTTGCGCGGCAATTTGCAAGCCATTTTAAAAATTCTTGAGTCGCATTCCTGATGAAGAACAATATCCACCGGTTGCAATCAAGCAGGCCGCGAGGCGACAATGGACCTCGCAGCATCGGATTATCGGAAACGTCGGGGCGTGGCGCAGCCCGGTAGCGTACTCGCTTGGGGTGCGAGTGGTCGGCCGTTCAAATCGGCTCGCCCCGACCAATTTACAACCAGACGGCACACATCCCTTCTTGATAAGCTGCCCCGGCGCAGCTTTTTTTATGCCTGAAGCTCGCCCGCGCATCCTTGTCACCAACGATGACGGTATCCATTCCGCCGGTCTGACGACGCTTGCGAAGGCCCTGAGCCGAGTTGGAGACGTCTGGGTGGTGGCGCCGGACCGCGAGCGTACGGCAGTCGCTCATGCGGTCACCTTGCACAAACCATTGAGAATTCATCAAGTGGGAAAGCAAGCCTATGCCGTCAATGGAACACCTGTGGACTGCGTCAATTTGGCTTTGTTGAACATTCTGCCCTCACGACCGCATCTGCTGGTCTCCGGAGTCAATAAGGGAGTGAATCTCGGCGACGACGTCTTGTATTCAGGCACCGTGTCAGCCGCCGTGGAAGGAACGATCCTCGGTGTTCCGTCGATGGCGGTATCGCAAGAGGGCCGGGATCAATTTCACTTTGCGACCGGAGCGCATTACGCCGTGCGTGTCGCCAGATTGATCTTGAAGAAAGGTCTTCCCGAGGAGACCCTCGTGAACCTGAACATACCGGACCGTACGACGGAAGCCGTAACTGGCGTGCGGGTGACCTGTTTGAGCCGGCGACGGTTCGACAACCCGATCGTCGAAAAAGTTGACCCACACGGCAGAAGGTACTTCTTGATCGCGGGGACGCGTGTGTCAT
>DASUXH010000138.1:0-4011 GCA_036378015.1 Nitrospira sp.
TTTGGCAGGATCAGTATACCCTTCGCCTCTTGCAGATGACTGGCGAACCACTTCATGTCCGGATCGCTAAGGAAATTTTTCAGCGTGACTTCGGCTTGATCGATCAGCGCTTTGGCATCGGCGGCGTCATCCGCCAGAACCGGGACAGGCGTCGCGATCAATGCGATGGTCAACGCCGCAATAGCGCCGGCGCCTGCCACAATCCGACGAAACCCACCTCTTTCTGTCTGTGTCATGACTTCCCTCCTTGGTTAGATGTCGCTCACTGTGCTTTCGCTGGTGGCGGATAGTCTTGGAATGCTTTCGCGATGGCCTCGTTTCCAAGCTCGACGTTGTCCTTCGTCGAGTCTTGCAGCGTGCCGACGATCGTGGCCCGCCACACAAGCTGCTTACTGGTCGGTTCGATCAGATCAAGTATCAAGGTGCCTTCTTTGTAGTCAACCGTCGTGACGCCTCCCCCGTAGCCGGCGCCCCACCCATACCCGCCATAAGGACCTCGCGCCACGCCGACGCTCGTGCCTCCGCTTTCAAGGCGTTGCTTGTCCTGTACGTTGATCCAATGGTGAACCAGGAGATCCGGATGGTCGTCCACTCCGACTTGCCGAAGTCCTTTTGTCGTAAGTTCGCGCGTCACAGCCGATTCGATCCTTTTCTGCATCAACGAATTGTCGTAGATGCCGCCCTTGTTGATGTCGGCGGGTCCCGCGAAGGCAAACGTCTTGAATGCGTTGAAATCAGCCGTCGAATCGTGGTCGGTCTGCACCTTGAACGCGTTGCAGCCCGTCAAGATGACGGCCAGAATCACGGAAAGGCCGACCGAGTGTCGATGATGCATGAGCGTCCTCATTTTTCGTTTCTCTCGGTCGAATAGGCTATCTACCCGACGAACTTTTCGTGTGCTCGCTCGACGCAGGATGATTGACGAGTCGCGCCTGCCGCGGCGCGGTGGACGCAAAGTAAAAGTACGCTCCGACCACAAGAAAATTGATCGCGACGGCAATGATATTCCAGACGATCACCGGCTTCGAGTCGACCAAAATGCCGTAGTACACCCACACGATCTGAAAGGTGCCCATGATCGCGGCCATGGTCGGATTCATCCCTTCGCACGATCGCCGTTTGAGCATGGCGATCAAATCTGGCATCGCGGCAAAGGTCGTCCCGAACCCTGCCACGAACCCGATAATGTCATGAAGCGGCATCGACATTGGGGTCCTCCATGACGTGCAACACCCTCAACCACATTGTGATCCATCGGCTATGTAGGTGACGAGCACGCCGTAATGATCCGATCCCGGCGCGGTAGAAACCGCCTCGGATTGTCCAAACAGTTCTTGCCGGAAACAGCCTGTCGGGCTGTCGGATGGTTTTCTCATCAGAAACATGAAATCTACCCGTCTCGCCTCACTGATTCCTTTTTGATAGCCTTCGAGAATCTTCTGTTGCTGGCTCTCGGGAAGCCGCGCCGTCGCCGCGCGAAGCGTGGAGGGCACTTCCTGTATGCCGTGGCCGGCAATCACGTTTTGCTGAGGATCAAGGCTGTAGACTTCCGTTTCGGGGCTCGCCATCGCATACGTGTCTTTCAGACCGGCGCGTTCTAATTCGCGGTATTCCGGGTCGTCCGGCTCAAAATTGAAATCTCCCCCCACCAGGACTGCCAGATACTTCCCTGTCGCGTAGAGTTTTTGGATCTCCTTCACGAGCAGGCGAATCTCATCGAGCCGTCGTTCCTGGTCCTGCTCCATCGCAGCGACGAGCTTTTCGAAGTCCTCACGCCGCGCTCTTCCCTCCTTCACCGCTTCGTCGATCTTATGAATGAAAAATGCATTCCGTTCAATACCGGAGTGCAGATGGAGACTCACCGTCAGAAGTCGTCTGCCTGTATTGGGGTTTTCCACCTCGGCGACCAGCGCATACCGCAGCTCCCCCACTTGAAAACCCATGTAGTCGTCGCAGCGGCCAAAGCCTCCGCTGAGCTTGAGTCCTTCCACTTTTCGGAGGACGAGCGGAGACTTGGTGAGCACGGCCAAACCGTTATTCAGCCCAGGGACAACCGCAAGCCCTGGAGCCAGCCGAACTCCGCAGGCATCCACCTGATGAACCGCTTGGTACTGCAAGCCGGCGCTTTTCATCGCCAAGACGTATCGCTCGGCCATTTCTGGAAGCGGGTTGACCTCTTGGAGAAGCATTACGTCCGGTTTGATCGCGGAAAGCTGGCGGAATTGCAGATCGAGCCTCGCCTGCCGTGCTTCCGTTGATTCACTCGCCTTGACCGTCAGCCCGCTCGGCTCAAGCCCGTGCAGCGTGTTGTATGTGAGTAACTTTATTTCCGCCAGAGGTATGCCGGTCGGCTCTCGCACGGTGTCGCGGGCAACCTCCGTGCAGGCAGTGCAGACAAGAGACAAAAGCAAAATCAGCACGCGCAGACACAAAACTCTATGGAAGCTCTGAAACCCCAGGCTGTCCATGGCGCGACTTCCTAGAATACCTGGGACCGAATCGCCATATACTCCGATTCGGGCAACAACAGCCAATTGATGATGCGTTTGACGCCGAGAGTGCCGGCTGCAGCCTGTTCCGCGCGGGTCCTTTCTTCGGTTCCTGTCACGATTCCGAGCAAGATCGCACGATCGTCGAGGACTTCGACATGCACGCGCGAGTCGACGAGGCCCGGCGTCCGCGCAAGAGCGGATTGTACTTGCGCCTTCAATGAATCATCCGGTGTGAGGCTTCCCACTGTGTCGACGGTCGACGGTCGTTTGACGGGAAGAAACGCGTTGAGGGATCGAAGCCCTTCAACTTTGCTGGCGGCGCGGTACACGGCTTCGGCCTGCTCTGGGTTCTGTACATGGCCGACGACATAGCCATGATCCATGAAGACATAGCTCGTCAGGATCAGCCCCGCAAAAGCCGGTTCTGCCATGAGACTTTCCTGTAGGCGGCGCTGGTGTCGATAGTCGTCCGCCAGGGTCAGTGAGCCGAGTCCGGATTCTGCCGCATCGACCACCGTCTTGTACCGGTCGCCGCTGCATCCCTGACCGAGAAGGATCGTGGTCACACCGATGCCCATCCACAAGGAGACTGTTGTTTGCCGAAACATCAGCATGGAAGTGTCTCAGGACGACGCAATCTTCGTCGATTCTCGGCCTTCAGTTCAAGATCCAAAATCGAAGTGCTCCAAGGCCTCCTCATGGTATTTTGGTGAATTCGCCGCGATAACGTTGTCCGGTTGCATGGTTCGTCGACTCGATGAGCATCACAGCTTTTCCCTTATGGTCATATAAAGTAAATTTCACGGCGCGCTTTTCCGTATCTCCGACCAATCGGCCGTCGCGAGCCTCGAGATCTCCGGATCCGACACCCGCTGTGGCGGCCGTTTGACCCGCGAAGAGATAGGTGCTGTTGGCTCGAATCATCAGGCGAACAGAACCTTCAGGAAGCGTGGCGCCATCCTTCTTTATCAGTCCTTCCCAGTCGCCAACCACCCTGTCAATGTTCGTGATCGGCACCAACTTATAGGATGCGTCCTGTTGTGGACCGCCTCCTGCGCACGCGGCGAATGTGCCGATCACGAATGCGCCAATCGTGAGCCGCAGCCATTTCATGGCGTCATCCCGGAGACTCATACATGCCCCTTCCATCTTCCTGCGGCACAGTATCTGTTAAGGACTTACCTCTTCCTTCGTTCCTCACTTTCGGGAAAGGGCCCTAGTGTAGCCGCGAGGATGAGATCGTAGGAACTGTCAAAACTGACAGGTGAGATTCTGCCGATGGGAACCTGAAGTACTCACGGATTCGCGTCTTTTACTAAACGAAACCCGAGGTGAGACGCCCCCCGTATCAGTGGACAGGCTACACATACATCGGACGCCTATCGGTAAGAGCGACCCACCCGCGAACGATCCGGTAGACGAACCATAGGCCGACCAGACCCATGGGTAGCCAGGCGATAAGGATACCGATCCCGAAGGTCAGAACGACAAAGGCCAGGCAGAGTGAAACCCACAGCAG
>DASUXH010000139.1:0-4582 GCA_036378015.1 Nitrospira sp.
CATAACTACTAGAGGCAAAGTACCTATCCGCTCGCATTTGATCGAAGCGAGCGGGTCAAGCGAAGCTTGGTATGTACCTCCTCGGGCTGCTCGCTAGCGGCCTTCTTGAGGATGGGCGCGTCTTGGCGCGACGGGGCGGGCGGGTGAGATAGTTAGACGTTTTGAGCATCCGTTAGTGAAACGCCATTGTACCGCCAAGGTATGCACCTTCGTTCGTCCCATTCCCCGCTCCCCCAAGACTGTAGACAATCTCGGCCTAGCCGCGTAGTGTTTCCTGCCGTGACCGCAAAGCATTTTTCAATGATCCGCGAGTTTCATCTGGCCGATGCGCTGACGCTGGCCAATGCGGCTTGTGGAGTGGCGGCTGTCCTCTGCGCCATGCTCTATATGGGTAGCCATTCACCTGTCCACTATTTCACCGCCGGGGCCCTTTCGCCCGCAGCTCTCGCCTTCGACTGGCTGGACGGCCGCGTGGCGCGCTGGCGGCACTCCAATTCCGCTCTGGGACGCGAACTGGATTCGCTCGCAGACATCATTTCGTTCGGTCTCGCGCCGGCGACGCTGGGCTTTGCCGCGGGCCTGCGCGGGATGTGGGACTGGCTCGCGCTGATCTACTTCGTCTGCTGCGGGGTGAGCAGGCTGGCGCGTTACAACGTCACAGCGGAGCGGCTGTCGGAGGGCAGCGGCAAGGTTGCTTATTTCGAAGGAACGCCCATTCCGACGACCTTCCTCCTGACGGCGGTCTTGGTATTCGCCGGCTGGCAGGGAAGGTTGGGAGATCAGCTCTATGGAGGCGTCTGGATGCTCGACCCCTGGGAACTCCATCCATTATCTCTGCTCTTCGTCCTCTCCGGCAGCCTGATGATCAGCAAAACTTTACGCATTTCGAAAATCTAAGCACGCGCCGCAAACCAAATCTGTTATGATGCGTCCCCGGACGTGACGACAGATCAGCCACAGCAGCCAGCCGCTTCCCCTCAAGCCCGCGCCGCCTTTTTCCCATTCCGGCTTCCACTTTATACCCAAGTGTTGATTGCGGTCATTTGCGGAACGGTCGTCGGCGCGCTGTTCGGTCAGGCGCCCTATCTGGGCGGCCTACGCAACGAAGATCTCGGCCGAGTCGGGATGTATGTGATCTTGGTGCTCAAAATCTTGGCTATCCCCCTCATCTTCTTTGCCGTGCTCGATGCCTTCATCAGTACGGTTTTGCCGCTGCGACAGGGCACGCGATTGATCCTGATCTGCCTCGTCAATGTGTCGGTCGCGATGGCGATCGGCCTGACGATCATGAATACTTGGCAGCCCGGCCTGACCTGGATCGGCCGTGTCGACGAATTGCTAAACCTCGCACCAGGCTCGACGGGCTCCGGCGCTCCGCTGATCGGTGCCAACGGTCATCCGTTCGAAGAAATCGCGTCGTACATTCCCCGCACGATGCTTCAGCCGTTCACAAGCAACAACGTCATCGGCGTCGTGATCCTGGCCCTGACTCTGGGCGCCATTCTGCGGCGTCTGCATGGTTACGACGACGATCACCGTACCGCCTTCGAACCGGTCGTCCAAGCGGTCGAGCGCATCTATCACTGGCTCGTCCGTATCCTCTGGTGGATCATCCATCTCGTCCCCTTCGCCGTGTTCGGCGTCCTGGCCTCCATCGTGGGACGAGTCGGCGTGGGCGTGTTTTCCGCGCTCTGGATCTTTCTCGCGGCCATTCTTGTCGGTCTGTCGCTCCATGCGCTTTTGTACTATCCGCTCGTCGCCTGGCTCGCCGGCAAAAAACCCCTGCGGATCTATTTCGGCCGCGGGGTGGACGCGATCATGACGGCCATTTCCTGTAATAGCAGTCTCGCCACCGTGCCGGTCACGCTCCGCTGCCTCGACCGCATGGGCGTGTCGCCGCAATCGGCGCGGCTCGCCGCGTGTGTGGGCACCAACCTTAACAACGACGGCGTCACGCTCTACGAAGCAATGGCCGCGCTCTTTCTCGCGCAGGCCCTCGGTTATGAGTTGTCGATGGGCCATCAGCTTCTGATCGTCGTGGCCTCCATTATGGCGGGCATCGGTGTGGCAGGCATTCCCGAAGCGGGCCTCATCGTCCTCCCGCTCGTGCTGTCGGCCGCCGGCCTTCCGAACGCCGTCATCGCCGCCGCGATTCCGCTGATCATGTCCGTCGACTGGATCCTGGCGCGTGTGCGCTCGGGTGTGAATGTGATGAGCGACATGCTCGTCGCTATTCTGCTTGACGAGCTAGAGAACCAGGACGCATCCGGCGAGGCGGCTTCTGTTTCTTCGAAGTCCTCCATGCTATGATCGGCCGGCTTCGCTTAGGAGCACTACATGACGGTGGAAGTGGGGAAAGTGGCCTCCCTGTGGCGGTATCCCGTCAAGTCGATGCAAGGCGAGGAGCTCTCAGAGTCCGAGGTCACGCAGCATGGCCTGGTGGGCGATCGGGTCTACGCGCTGATCGACGTCGCCGAAGGCAAGGCGGCTTCTGCCAAGAATCCGGGCAAGTGGCCGACGCTCCTCGCTTGTAAGGCCCTCTTCGGCGAGCCGCCGAAGAAGAACGCAGCGCCTCCACCCGTCCGCATTGCCCTGCACGATGGCTCAGCGACCGACAGTGCCGCTCGCGACTGTCACCAAATACTTTCCAAGGCCTTGAAGCGGACAGTCATTCTTGCCGTGGCTGACCGTGGCTGGATGAGCGGCGTCCATGCAGCGTTGCCTGCCACGTGGGCCGGCAAGGCCGAGCAGTATTGGCCTGATATGGACTGTCTCGACCATCGGGAGGAGGTTACGGACTTCACGCTCCCGCGCGGCACCTTCTTCGATGGCGCCACGATCCATCTCGTCACGCTGGCCACGCTTATCAAACTGCACGAAGTCTATCCAAAGGGCCGCTTCGAGCCGCAGCGCTTCCGTCCGAACATTTTGGTCGATACGGTTGACGGGGCCAAAGGCTTCGTCGAACAGTCGTGGGCCGGCAAAACACTGAAGATCGGTGACATACAGCTTGCCATCACCGGCCCCTGCGGCCGATGCGTCATGACGACGCTCGCTCAGTTGGATTTGCCCAAGGATAACGGCATTCTCAGGACGGCAGTTCAGCACAACGAGGGGAATGTCGGCGTCTATGCGAAAGTCGTCCAGGGCGGTACGATTAAACGCGGAGACCGCCTGGAAATGGTCGACTAGCACGTCCGATTTTGCCGTCGTTCGCCTTCAGTCGATTTTTCCCTTTCACTCCTGCGTAGGTTTTAGGGGCTCCGCGCGTCCTTCCAGGGGTGGCGCTAGTTCTCATTGTTCCGCCGGCGGCGCCTAAATAGGCGAGTCGCCAGTGCACATTTTTTCAAATCCCAAAATACCCGAAGCCAATCCGGCAGCTTCTACGGGAAATGCCTTATGTGGACAAGCGCGCAGCGGCTACCTAAAAGCGGATCGTAGAACGCCGCTGCGGGCCATTGATTGTTGCCCGAAATGCGACGAATCAAGAGTTCGTGAGATTGTTGAAATTTATGATTGGAAGTCTAGTGAACTTAGGAGAATCAGGTCACACCAAAAGGAGATTTTTATGAAAGCACTTGGCAGCTTTGCATTCTGTCTTTTCCTGGTTGGTGGAGCGTGGTTGTATGTCAGTGACGCGTTCGCAGCTGATCGGTCAGATACTCAAATCATTCTCGCGCAAGCCGGCGGAGGCGCCGGTGGCGGTGGAACAGGCGGCGGTGGCACAGGCGGCGGGACCGGCGGCGGCGCGATGGGCGGGGGAGCCGGTAGTGGAACCGCCGGCGGCATGGGCAGCGCCGGTTCGGGCGGTACAGGAATGGGATCCGGTTCCGGAACCATGGGAAGCGGCACCGGCACATCCGGAAAAGGAAGCGGCAGTTCCAGTGATCCCGGCGCAGGGATTGGAAGCGGCAGCAGCGGTTCTACCATGGGAGGAGGAAACATGGCCGGAGGAAGCACTGGAGTGGGAGGCGGCAGCTCGAGCGGATCGAATTCGGGAATGGGAAGCGCCGGTTCCGGTCAATCAGGCACAGGAATGGGAAACACAGGCAGTTCGAGCTCGGGGTCCGGAATGGGATCGGCGAGAGGCGGGTCCTCGTCGAGCGGCGGATCAATAGGTCGCTAATACATCAAGGTCTCCATCCAAGCTCGCTTGTTGTTTGTTTCCTCTAAGGGTGAGACGGTTGTCTCCTCTGCGATTTGCAGAAGGCTCGGGCACACACTTGTTGATCAACTGCGACCAGCCTCTTGGCCGGCGATGCCGATGTTCGATGGTCCATTCTGCGAAGCGTAGAATGGACCGAGTTTCGGTGTCGAGCAGATGGAAACCTAGTGTGGTCGAGCCGGAAGCTCGGAGCAGAGAGACAGCGTGTCAGCCATCCTCATTCTTCTTGAAGTCGTACAAACGAGCGCGCTGAAACCAAATCCTGCCTCGTGACCAATTGTTTTTCACGCAGAAGATGCTCCAGCGCTGCCACGCGTGCCGTCACTTCTGGCAGCACGAGGTCAAATTTCTCATTCAAATCTTCAAGCTGTTGCCGCAACTCTGTATTACTGTCGTTCCGCTTCTGTCTGCTGACCG
>DASUXH010000140.1:0-5702 GCA_036378015.1 Nitrospira sp.
CGCTTGATCGGCGCGAAAGGCGAATTGTTTCCGTGCGGGGGTTCGAGCATCGTCGGCGGCTGCCGATTCGCCGGCTTCGACGAAGACGCCGTACAACGTCGGCAGCACGATCAATGTCAACAAGGTGGAGCTGACGAGTCCGCCGATGACGACGACGGCAAGCGGACGTTGGACCTCGGAGCCGATTCCGTGGGAAAAGGCCAGTGGAAGCAACCCCAGCATCGCGACCAACGCCGTCATCAACACCGGCCGCAGGCGGAGGAGACAGCCGCGCACGATCGCCTGGTCGTCCGCAAGGCCTTCCGCACGAAGCTGATTGATGTAAGAGACGAGCACGATGCCGTTGAGCACGGCCACACCGAACAGATTGATGAATCCTACGGAGGCCGGCACGCTCAGATATTCACCGGTCAGCCAGAGCGAGACGATCCCGCCGATCAGGGCGAAAGGAAGGTTTAAGATGATCAGGGCGGCATGGCGGACGGAATTGAAGGAGGCGAACAACAGCAGAAAGATCAACCCGATCGTGATCGGCACGATGATTTTCAGACGCGCCATGGCGCGCTGCATGTTTTCGAACGATCCGCCCCAGATCAATTGATAGCCTGTCGGCAGCTGCACGTGCTTGGCGATTTTGGTCTGTGCTTCCACGACGATGCTTTCGATGTCGCGCCCGAACGTATTGAATCCGACGTAAATTCTGCGTTGGAGCCCTTCCCGGCTGATCAACGCTGGTCCTTCGTGCAGCTCGATCTTGGCCAACTCGCCCAGGGGGATCAGAGCCCCGGTGGCGGTCGTCAAGAGGATGTTCCCGATCGTCGCGACGCTGTCCCGGTAGTTTTTCGGATAACGGACGATCAGGTCGAAGCGTTTCTGTCCTTCGTAGACGCGCGTGGCGGCCTCCACCCCGATCGCAGTCGAAATGATTTCTCGGATGTGTGCGACATTGATGCCGTACCGGGCGATTTTTCCCCGATCAATATCGATGGTGAGGTAGGCCTGCCCGAACAATTGCTCGACGCGCACATCTTTCACGCCGGCAATACCGGTCATGATCGTCTGGATCTGCTCCGCCGTCTTGCGCAGCTGGTCCAGATCTTCCCCGATGATCTTCACCGTCGCTTCCGAGCGCACACCGGACAACAGCTCATCGACCCGCTGTTGAATCGGCTGGCTTAAGAGAAAATTCGCACCCGGCACTCGTTCGATGCGCTGGCGGATTGCATCGTCCAGTTCAGGCTTGGTCTTTGCCGTCGTCCATTGGTCCATCGGCTTCAGCGAGACGACCGGATCGCTGGCGTTGGGCTCCTGGGGATCGTTGCCGAGCTCCGAACGTCCGATCTTCGACACGACCATTCTGACTTCCGGAAACTCCATGACGGCGCGTTGCATCTCCATTTCGATCTCGATGGATTTTTCGAGCGAGATGCTGGGCAGGCGGATTGTCTGTGGCGTGATGGCTGCCTCGTTGAGGATGGGAATGAACTCGCCGCCGAGGAAAGGAAAGAGCGCGAGGCTCGCGCCCAACATCACGACCGCCGCGGTCAATACGACCCGCCGGTGGGTCAGCGCCCACGTCAATGACGGAGCGTACCACTGCTTGGCCTTGCGGAGCAGCCAGGGATCTTCTTCAGTGCCCCTGGTCAGGGCCATGGCACAGAGAGCAGGGGACAGGGTGAGCGAGAGCAGCAATGAGACCAGCAGGGCGATCATAATGGTGTAGGCGAGCGGCTTGAACATTTTTCCTTCCATGCCCTGCAAGGACAGGATGGGAAAGAACACGAGAATGATGATGAGAATGCCGAACAGCACCGGCTGCGCGACCTCTTTGGTGGCCTTGAGCACGACGGCGCTTCGACTGGTTGATGGATCCGGCGGATGCTCGCTGAGGTGGCGATACACGTTTTCCACCACGACGACGGAACCGTCCACCATCATGCCGATCGCAATCACCAGGCCGCCGAGTGACATCAGATTGGCCGTCAACCCCACCCGATCCATGACGATGAACGTGGCCAACGGGGCGACGACGAGTGTCGCCGTGACGATCAGCGCGCTCCTCACATTGCCGAGAAACAGAAACAGCACGACAATGACGAGCACGATGCCCTCGAGCAGGGCCTTATAGACGGTGCGAAGGGCCGCGACAATCAGTTCAAGGCGGTCGTAGAAGGGCACGATGCGGAGACCGGCCGGGAGCAGCTTCTGTTCGTGGATGTCCTCGATTTTGTCCTTGACCGCCTGGACGACGTCCCGGGCATTGCCTCCCCGCAACATCAGGACGATCCCGGCCACGACCTCGCGTTGGCCGTTCAAGACCGCCGCGCCGTGGCGCACCGCATGTCCGATCTGTACCTCAGCCACGTCTCTCACATAGATCGGGGTGCCGTGCGTCTCCCTGACGACGATGTTCCCGATGTCCTGTAAGGTCTTGATCAGCCCGATGCCCCTGACAATGTATTTCTCCGGCCCTTTTTCAAGGATGTTGCCGCCGGCATTGGCGTTGTTGTTCGCCACGGCCGCGAAGACGTCGTGAAGGGCAAGATCGTATTTGCGGAGCAGCCCCGGGTCCACCATGACCTGGTATTGCTTGACGAACCCGCCGATCGAGTTGACGTCGACCACATCCGTTAAACCCTTGAGGAGGGGGCGGATGACCCAGTCTTCGAGCGTCCGCCGCTCCATCAGCTCCGTTTCCGTGAGTATGTAGGAGGAATCATTGTCTTGAGGACCCTCCAAATAGAACTGGAATACTTCGCCGAGACCGGGAGAATTGGGGACGAGCTCCGACCGAGCGCCGGGCGGCAAGCTGTCCTGAACTTCCAGGACACGCTCCAGTACGAGCTGGCGCGCCAAATAGATGTCGATGTCGTCGCGAAACACGACGGTGATCATCGACAAACCGACCTTCGAGAGGGACCGGATGTCGGTGAGACCCGGGGCCCCGGTCAACTGGAGCTCCAGCGGGAAGGTGACGAAGCGCTCGATCTCAGCCGGCGACAGCCCCGGCACTTCCGTCACCACCTGAACCAGGACGGTCGTGACGTCCGGAAAGGCGTCGATCGCGATCGTGCGGAACGAATACATGCCCCCGGCCGCAATAATGCAGGCCAAGGCAATGACCAGCACGCGCTGGCGCAGTGCAAGTTCAAGAAAGGAAGACATCAGTTAGATTTGATCGGAGAGCAGTTCGGATTTCAGGACATACGCGCCCTTCACCACGACCGCTTCTCCCTCCTGAAGTCCATCGAGGATCTTCACGGCTTCCCCGTTGCTCTCGCCGAGCGTGACGTCGCGTGCCTCGAAGGTGTGGGCGTCCCGTTGCACGAAGACGAACCGGCGGTCCCGCTCCCGTTGCACGGCGCCTTCCGGCACGATCAACACGCCCTGTTCAGGCAGCGAGTGGACCCGGATCGTCGCGTACATCTCTGGTTTGAGTTTCCTGTGGGGGTTCGGCAGCTCCAGGCGCAAATTCATTGTCCGGGTGGCTGCTTCCAGGACGTCGCCGACATACGTGATTCTGCCGCGGAAGACTTCGCCGGGATAGGCCGTGACCAGCACCTCCACGAGCTGTTCCACCCCCGGTTTCTCGGCGCCGGTATCGGCCCGGATGAAGGTGATGTCTTTTTCCGGGATGTTGGCCAGTACCCACACCTCGGACAGATCGGCGACCGTAAATAGCTTCTCCGTGACCTCGACGACCTCTCCCTTGGTGAGATTGCGCGCGATCACGCGGCCGTCGAATGGGGCAGTGATTGGCACAGACGACGTAATTCTCTGCTCACGATTGAGCTTGCCGATCTGCTCGTCGCTCATGCCCAGGAGGCGCAAGCGGTCTTCGGCTTCGCGTCTCTCCGCGCGTAAACTCAGCATTTCGCCTTGGCGCCGTTGTGCCTCGGCCAGCCCGATCACTTTCTCCCTAAGCAGCATCGTTGCACGCTCGTATGCCTTTTCCGCGACATACAGCTTTGCGACGGCTTTGAGATAGGACGATTGCGCCATGCCGAGCTCACTGCTGTTCAGCATGGCCAGAAGATCGCCGCTCTTTACCTGTTGACCCAGGTCGGCATAGACGTCGATCACGCGGCCTCTGACGAGCGCCGTAATGTCGGCGGTCGCATGGTGGTTCGGAACCACGGTGGCGGGAAAATCACGGTGTAACTTGAACTCTCCACGCACAGCCGGCTCCACCACAATGGCGCCGCTTCGCACCTCTTCTGCGGTCAGCGTCACGAGACCGGTCTCGTGCGGTTTTCCCGCCTTTTTCGGCGCCGCTGATTCCTGTGCTGCACTGTTACAGCCCGCCGCGGAGACTGCGGCGGCGAGGACAAGGAGAAGGAGATGGGATGCCAACTGACTCATACGGATCCTTCCATCAAGGCGTGTGCAAAGCGTGTGGAGGCGCAACTTAGGCCGTTCATATTGTGACCGACGCCTCAGAGCACGCCGCCGACTGCTCGTTCCAGCCGCGACAAGGCCACGGACAGTTCAAAGCGGGCCTGCGCGTAGTCGAAGAGAATCTGCCGCTGCACACGCTGGGCATCCAGCACTTCCAACAGGCTTGCGGCGCCTTGCTGAAAGCTGAACTTCGCGATCCTCAAGGCTTCTTCCGCCTGCTTGAGAAGTCCCTTTTCCAACACCTCGATCAGTTTGGCGGTGGTTTGCGCGTCCTGGTAATACTGGTTGATCTGTCGCATCAGTTCGTTTCGCGCGCGCAGCAGTTCCGCTTCTTCCTTCCGCTTCGCGCCCAGCGATCCGGCAATTTCGCCCTGCCGTTGGTACCACAGCGGGGTCGGGACGCTCAAACCTATATCGAAACCTTCACGGCCATACTCGCGTGTATAGCTCGTGTTGAGGCTGACGTTCGGCACACGGTTCTGCCGCTCGAATTCAATCGTGCGATCGGCTTGATCGATGGACCGTGACAACCGCTGAATCGACGGATGTTCCTGCATCGAGCGCGCCGTGAGACGGTTGAGATCCAACCCGGTCGGGAAGACCAGAAAATCGCCGTTGACTGAGTAGCTCGGGCCGAGAGCGCCTGCCGTCATCGTATCGAGAATGACCCGGTTCACGCGCACCGTGTTTTCGCTCCTCGTCACGGCTTGGTTGGCTTTTAGCACCTCGACTTCCGCCTTGATCAGATCGAATTGAGGGGCTTCTCCAAGGCGAACCCGGTGACTGACGACGCGGCGCACGTCTTCCACAATGGCCAGATTGTTCTTTGTCAGCTCCAGATCGCGTTGGGCAAGGAGCAAATCGAAGAACGCCACCTTGACGTCGGACGTCAGGTTCAAACGGGTTTCGATCAAACCGACCGAGGCGCCGGCAAGTCCGGCTTCTGCCGCGCGTTGGCGGGCAGCCCGTTTGGCGGGCCATTCGATCGGCTGACTGAAGCTAGCCATATATTCGGTGGCCGACTTCGGGATTTCTGGCGTCAAGGGACCGGCGTCCCTTAAATACCCTTTGCCCGTGTCTCCGCGAATGGTCGGGTTGGGATAGGCACCGGCCGCTGCGCGCTGGCCCGTGCTTTGGTCGATGTTCGCCATTGCGCCAGCAATCATTGGATTGCGCTCGATGGCCAACCCGATAATGTCGTGAAGCGCATAGGAAGCGGAGGCCGTCTCGGCCTGCACACTGCGCCCCATAAGGATAACGAGAACGCTGAAGATGACGGCAGAACACAATAGTCTCATAGCAAG
>DASUXH010000141.1:0-2670 GCA_036378015.1 Nitrospira sp.
GCCCCGCAGGGAAGGTCATCAGGGCATCGGCATCATCTTTCGTCAGGACACGGGGGAGTAATTTGGGTTGTTTGGGCGTGCGCATCCCGTCGACCGGATTGCTGTTCACCATGCCGCGCCGGGAGAGGTAGCGGTAAAAACTTCTCACCGCCGCAAGCTTTCGCGCCAGCGAGGAAGGTTTGTTGCCTTTCTGATCAAGCCACTGGAGATATGCCCGGACGGCATCCGAGGAGAGCGAATTGGGATCGATCGGAGAGGACACCAGCCTACGTGAAAGGAGAAACCTGTGGAGCTGCCGCAAGTCTGACGCGTAATTGCGGAGGGTTTCCGGTGAAGCCCGCTGTTCGGCCCGAAGAAACCCTATGAAAGCCCTGATCGGCTCATCCATGCGGCATGATCCTCAAGCGCTCGCTGAGAAAGGAGCTGGCGCTTGCGCTCCTTGTCTCTGACCGTCACGGACAGGGGCGGGAAAAGTCCGAAGTTCATGTTCATCGGCTGAAAGTGCCGTGGGTCTGTGCCGGTAATATAGGAGACGAGGCAGCCGTGAGCGGTCGTGGGCGGAGGCGCGATCAACGGCAACCCTCGAACCTGGCGGACAGCATTGATGCCGGCAAGGCCGCCCATCGCCGCCGAATCCGTATAGCCCTCCACACCGACCAGTTGGCCGGCGAAGAAGAGGTTGTCATGGTCCTTGAACTGCAGGGTATTCCGCAGCAGCTGCGGCGAGTTGATGAAGGTGTTTCGGTGCAGACTTCCGTAACGAAGAAATTCCGCCTCTTCGAGACCGGGGATCATCCGGAACACCCGCTTCTGGTCGCCATAGGTCAAACGGGTTTGAAATCCCACCATGTTATAGCACGAGCGGTGGGCATTTTCCGTTCGCAGCTGCACGACGGCATACGGCCTGGCGCCTTGCGGGGTCTCGAGACCGACGGGCTTCAGCGGACCGAACTGCATGGTCTGCCTGCCCCGCTCGGCCATCACCTCGATCGGCAGGCAGGCTTCAAAATAGGGAATCTGTTCAAACGATTTTGGCTGTACTTTTTCCGCTGCCACCAGGGCCTCATAGAACTTGTCATACGTCGGCTCATCCATCGGGCAATTGAGATAGTCGTCTCCACCCTTGTCATAGCGGGACGCCCGAAAGGCCACATCCATATTGATGGACTCTGCATCGATGATCGGAGAAATGGCATCGTAAAAATAAAGATGATTCGATTCCGTGAGACGGGCGATGGCCTGCGAGAGTTTGTCCGAGGTCAATGGGCCCGTCGCCACGATACAGACATCGTCCGTGGGAATCTCGGTGATTTCTTCCCGAAGGATGCGGACATTGGGATGGCCTTCGAGGGCTTGGGTAATTTTCAAGGAGAACTGCTCCCGGTCGACGGCAAGCGCCGATCCGGCCGGCACACGCACTTCGTCGGCGATCTTGATGATCAGCGACCCTTGATGCCGCAGTTCGGCTTTGAGAATGCCGGCAGCGTTCAGTGGATCCGTTGAGCCGAGCGAATTCGAACAGACGAGTTCGGCCAACTCGCCCGTCTTGTGGGCAGGGGTCGCTTCCTTGGGACGCATTTCGTAGAGCGTCACTTTGGCGCCGCGGTTGGCCGCCTGCCAGGCCGCCTCCGAACCGGCCAGACCACCGCCGATGATCATGATGTCCTGGCGCATCTGTGGGGGACTCCGCGCACGAGCTGAGCTGAAGATAAGGCATTGTAGAAATCGTCTTTCTGGGATGTCAAGGTAAGCAGGGGCGACGACGATCATGTAGGAGCGGCCTGCGTTGAACCCCGCCGAAGCCTCATGCTAGACTCCGCCCAATGGGCGATTAGCTCAGTGGCAGAGCGCTTCCTTCACACGGAAGAGGCCACAGGTTCGATACCTGTATCGCCCACCATCCCCTTAAAATTCCACGTAAATTCGCCGCTTCGCCGGCCGTCGAATGGCCCGTGGTCGAAACCTGTCGTTTTCTGGACAGAATGGCCACCCTCGGCTACACTTTCCTCAGTCAGGATCATCGTTCATCGGCATCTGATTCGAGACATGAGGTAGAGGGATGAAAACGAAAGTGATCGCGGTCGGTCTGTTCCTGCTCGCGGGCCTGGTCGGTTGTGCGGGGCATCAGCAAGAGGCTGACGGAGATCTGGGCTATGTGGCCCCTGCCAGTATCTATAGCGTCATGGACAGTACGTCTCTGGTCTATACCGACGTCGCCGCCGGCTCGCCCTCGAATGATAATCCTTTCCGCTGGCTGGGATTCCTGTTGCATCCCGTGGGACAGGTTCTCGACTACGGCTTCAACCGGCCCGTCTACTCGCTCAGCAGCGGCATGCCCTATCTCTTCGGCTATACAACCGAAGACGCGATGCTCGACAGCCAACGGCGGCACTCCTCGCGCTATTAATCCATCGGCCATTCGTCTTGTGACACGCCCACGTTCGCTTTGTCGAACGCGGGCGTTCTTGTCTCAGGCCTGGCAAAGCGCCTCCCTCTTTCGGTATTCTGCTGCTCAGCGATACCATGGCAGACTCTCGATATCGAGCCCTTCCGTTCGTGCGGAGCGCGTGCATCGCCGTCATCGCCATCCTGATGGCAGGATGCGAGACGCCTAATCCCCGCCAGCAGAATCTCCCGCCTTCGGAAACGGACCTTGTGCTGCTCAAGCCC
>DASUXH010000142.1:0-2647 GCA_036378015.1 Nitrospira sp.
AGGCACGTTTCCCAGTAGGTTCGACAGATCCTCGATGGCACCCTCTTTCACTTTATCCAGGACAGGCTTGTCGCGGTCCTGCGTCGAATCGTACACCTTCAATTTTCTCACTAGGGGCTTGACATAGCCGCGAATCGCGCCGTCGTCCAGTCTGATCTCCGAGTAACAGGAAAACAGCCCTCCCACGACGTCAAACTTGCCGTAGGCTCGCAACAGATTATTCATTGACCGGATCTGCGTGCCGGCGATTTTGATTTTGAGCTCAAGATCAGGCGAATCCTCCGGAGGACGCATGACGGCGGAGATCTGCGTTTCACCGGTTCCCATGAATTTGCCCTTGATCATCATCGATGCCGGCCCCTCTCGCAACCGATTGCTATAGTGCTCGAGCGAGACATTGGCATCTGTGAGATAAATCCTGTACTCAGGCGATGCGGCCTCGTTGACGAATCCAAGCTCGCCCCCCTCAATGCGGACCTGATCGACAAGTACAGAGGCCTCTTCGTTGGCATTGATCGATTGCGCCGTATCAACCGTGGCCTTCGCTCTGGCGGCTTCTGCCCGCTTCGTGCGCGCCGCATGCACGTAGTCCATATGCAGGGCGTCGATGATCAGGCGCTGCAAGTGTACCGCCTTGATGTTCGGAGCATACTCGACCCAGCCTTCCGCCGACATCACGCCGCGGGTGAGTTGGACGTTGTATCGAGCCGTTATGGGGATCAACGGTGCCAACGACACCCCGTCCATCGTGAACTCGGCCCTGAAGGCCACCTCGGGTTCCGCCAGGAAATCGGCGTGTCCTTCCAGGCGAATGCCTCCCGAATCGAACAGCGTGCCTTCGAGAGCGAACTTCGAAGGATAGTCCTCATCGGTGGATTGTACGTTGCGGATGTTGGACGCATACAGATTCACGCGCCGGGCTTGAAGCGGCTGTTCGGGCTTTGCCTCATCGATGTAGGTGAGTTCGGCATCCGTGACCCTCACCTGATTGATTTTGAACGGGTATACGCTTTCGACTGCGTCCTGCCACCCGCGCTCTTTGACAGGGACATCGCTGCCGGCTTCCTGTCTGGCGAGTGTTCTGGTGATATGGAATCTGGGCCGCTCGATCTCCTGGTCGCTGACCAGCCGTCCGGAGAAGAGCGCTCTCCAATGGACGCTCGCCGACCACCGCGCGATCGTTGTGACGGGAGGATCGGCCGCATCGACGCGCTCGAGCCGAATCTCGTGCAGATCGACCGATGCGCCAATAGGATGAAAATCCAGCGCTCCGATCTGCACTCTGTAGCCCTTGAGGCTGCGGTTCATTTTCGCTTCTACGTAGGCGCGCAAGGGCTCATCGATGAACAGTGCGGCAATGAGAAACAGCAAGAGCAGCAGCGCGACTCCCACCAAGAACTTGATCAGGCGTTTCGGCATGCTCCCTCCAGGGACAGTGTAGCGCTAGACCGGCTCTGGCGGAGCTAGGGGAAGGTGCAGGTCGGGCGGGTGCTTACGATTGATTCAGCGTCATGGGTCCGTAACTGCGGCGGGCAGTGCGAAGCTCGGAGACATGCCGACGCAAAGAGGAGCCATAGGAAGAAGCGAGCACTGCCCTGCGATGGCGGGAGATCTGCCGCTCCGCTTTCATAATCGCTTTCTGAAGATGTCTGACTAAACGGGCGCCGGAGGCGGTCATCCATTTGAGATGTCGGCCGGCATATTCGAGATCGTACAACGAATAGCGGACTGACTCGATTTCCTCCAGACAGCGGAAACGCGCGCGAACGAGGTGTCGCTCCGTGAGCCCCGCTTTCCTCCATTGACTTCTCCCGCTCGTCGTCTCGGCCCATGCCGAAAGTCTGCCGAAAAGCAGCGCTCCCATGGTGAAAGTAAAAGCGGCATGAAGAATCCCCCGGATGGGCCGCAGGCTCCTCCGCCAAGGCGAGTAAAAGATCTGCTGATTCCTGTCCCCGTGATACAGGACGTGCTCCCGCAAAAGCAGATTCAGATGGTGATGGCTGTTTTCATGGATCAAATCGTCGATCAAGTCGAGGTTATCGCGGTCGAAGCAGTTCACGAATGAAAGACCGGGACGGTGCCGGTAACTAAAGCTGACGACACCGGGCGCATGAAGGGGGATGATCCGTGACGTGAGGAGCCTCAACAACGCGTGGCCTTCCGGCCACGCAAGTTCAATGGTCCGCCATGCCCGGCCGATGCGGGCAATCTGTTTGGCATCTGTAGCTGAAAGCGTCTTCGGCTGACGGTTCTTCCCATAGCGGAGGGTGGGGCCGACGGTCACGCAGCCCGACGAGTCTGCGACGGCGACCGTCGCTCCTCTACATGGCCAATGCCACTGCATGGCCGTTCCTTGCGATCTACAAAGAAGAAATGACCGGCCCGCGCGCAGTGAGATCGTATTGGCTTCCAGCACGAAGGTCACCTGCCGCGACGGCCGTCCGATGGCCTTCCGGATGGATGCCGGTGCAATCAGCGCACTGCCGTCAACGCCGACAGGAACGGTATATGGCCGTTCGCCCCGCTCAAACGAGGACTCGAGCCTGGCTGAGACGGCCCAGGATCGCAGACCCTGCCGCTTCATCCAGTCAAGCGTCCGTCGCGGTTCGAAAAATAAAGATTCCTGTGTGATCTCGAAGGACAGCCG
>DASUXH010000143.1:0-2471 GCA_036378015.1 Nitrospira sp.
GGTAGGCATGCCCTTAATTCTCCGTCGACCACGGCCAAGGTCGTGATCACATCGGGGAAAACCGACCGGCTGGAATACCATTTGACCAAAGCCTCCAGTTTGATCGGATCCCAGGAAGGCGCGGCGATTCACCTGACCGGATGGTTCGCGCCGAAGGCGGCGGCGCTGATTTCAAATCGTGGAAGCGGCTTTACCATCAGTCCGTCGGAGGGGGCCAAGCGATTGCTCGTCAACGGCGCAGCCGTAGGCGCACCGCAGGTATTAAAAGACGGAGATGTGATCGAAGTTGCGGGAGTGTCGATGACGTTTTACGTCGTCCAGCCGAAGGGCAAGTAACGACTGTCGGAAGGTTTATTGTCTGAAGAGCAGCGTGCCCTTTGGAAGCGTCGCGTAGCACCCGTCCGAAAGTTCCTGCGCATGCTGCTGCAAACACTGCAGCATCTGCCCGCCACCCGGTCTCAGGTCGGGACAGAATCGCCTGATATCGGCCTGACATGCCAGCTTCAACTGGCTCCGCTCTTCCTTCCACCTCACCAGACGCTCCCTGAACTGCTGCTGACAGGGCGCCGATAATCGGTGCGCACGCTTTTCCAGACACTGCCGGCGTCCGGAACCATCCGATGCTTCCGGGCACAACTGCTCGACCTCGGCCTCGCACCGCAGTCGGGCAACCTGCGCCGCCCGCGAATCCGAGGGCATCGACATGGGCGGCACGTCGGTCGTCGCGGCGGACTGAGTCTCGGAAGCCTGAGGCGTTGACGGCACACCGGGGATCGATAGGTCGAGCACCGGTTCCTGAACAGGTTGTGAAGACGCTGGTTGAGCGGCCGACTGAGGGGATTCCTTGGCCGAAAGGTCCTGCTCCGACGGCAAATTGTTCACTATGACCAGCCAAGCGAGCCCAAGGCCGACGAACGTGAGCGCGCCCGCCAGAATCCGGCTGGTCAGAGGCAGTTGACTCATAAGATTTATTTCCTCTCGTCGATGGTCAGCATAGGACAGACGATGCAAAAAATCGACGAAATGCGAGGATTCGACCAAGCCCACTCGCTATAGAGCTGGGATTTAAAGGAAGATCAAAACATCTGTCAGGAAGGCCGCAGCGAGCGTGGAGTCGAGGTCTCAATTTTCGGGGGCTTCAACGATATGATTCTCAAACCTCGTGCATCCTTCGGCCAGCAGGCGATTGGTCAGCATCTCTCCCGGCCATTCGATCGGCAGATCGGCGGTGAAGACCCACACATCTGGCGACGTCCAAACCGGACCGTGTTCTTCGGGAAGCTCGGGGTCGAACAGGTCCGTCCAGACAGGCATATACACCCCATTCCCGCATTGGGTGTGAAGGTGCACGATGGTCCTGGCGCGGACCAGCGGATCAAGATCGCGCCATACGGCCGCAGTTTCGTCGGCGAGGTGATGAAGGCGGACGGCATTTTGGGCATCGAACATCGCATACGCGGCATAGACGGGCGCCTCGATCGTGTCGGGGGCCAGCGCCAGTTCAGGACATTGCTCGACCAGGCCCTCCAACAACGCGCGACGGTGCGGGTCCTCGAGCGAATCGGGTAGGCCGGCATCCGGCACACCGATTAGCTCGAAAAACAGAAACGCCGTGTTTTCAACCGGCGGATACAGCCGCGCCGCGATCGAGCGGCCGCGCTGAGACTCCGCCACCGTGCTCAGATGGTCGTTCAAGGCCTGCAGTGTCAACGCCTCGAGCGTCGCGTCCGTCAACAGCCGAGGCTCCACCCGAACCACCGTCCCCGACGACAGCCGGAGATGCCGATGCAGCACCTCAGCCGTGGCTACCGGGTCGATCTTGAGCTTGAGGGGATGCGACAAATTCGCCTGGAGCGGAAGCTCGAGCGCCGCCATCACGGCGTAAGAGAGTTTTTCGTCGGCTGCAGCGTCGAGCATCACGGAGCAGGACGCTTCGGCGAGCAGATCGAACAGCCACTCGGCCATGTCCTCATCGAGCGCGGCCAGGACAGTCAACAGATCTTCCTCGCGCCCCTGCTCGAGAAAAGCCTGCAACGTATCGATCGCCGCGTCGGTGTCACCGTGGTCGTGACGGCGGGCGTTGATCAAATGAATCAAATCTCTGGTCAATGGATCGGGACGAGACCAACCTTGCATCGGGTACTCCGGACACTTGAGGGTGAAGGGTAGACGTCCATGTTGCCAAACTTTCCATCGAGGAGCAAGCGCTCAACCGGTTTGAGTTCCGCTGGCCGGCGACCGCGACATCTCACTCACCGATGACTTTCACCAACACGCGCTTCTTGCGTCGGCCGTCGAACTCGCCATAAAAGATCTGTTCCCACGGTCCGAAATCCAGCCGGCCATTGGTAATCGCCACCACGACTTCGCGTCCCATCACCTGCCGTTTGATATGGGCATCCCCATTGTCCTCGCCCGTCTCGTTGTGGCGATAGACGTCGTCATGGGGCGCGATCCGCTCCAAGAACCGG
>DASUXH010000144.1:0-2671 GCA_036378015.1 Nitrospira sp.
CAATATCTCCGACCCGACTTGGACGAAGGCATAGTGAATGTTCGGATGCAGACAGACAGCCTGGTTAGCCGGCAAGGTCCAAGGCGTCGTCGTCCAGATCACGACCGAGACGGAATTGACATCGGGAGGAAGTTTCACCATCGGAAACTTCGCGGCGACCGCAGCCGGTCCGCCCGCCACGGGGAACTTCACATAAATGGACGGAGAGACGTGGTCTTCGTACTCGACTTCGGCTTCCGCCAATGCCGTTTGGTCCTGTGTGCACCACAGAACCGGCTTCAACCCTTTGTAGACTCCGCCGCGTTCGACGAACTTGCCGAATTCACGCACGATCGACGCCTCATAGGCAGGCTGCATCGTAAGATACGGATTCTCCCAGTCGCCAAGCACGCCCAATCGCTGAAATTCTTCACGCTGGATGTTATGGAACTTGTCGGCATATTCGCGACAGAGCTTTCGAATCGCCATCGCATCGAGGGCCTTCTTTTTCTCACCCAGGTCTTTCAAGACCTGATGTTCGATCGGCAGGCCGTGGCAGTCCCAACCCGGAACATAGGGCGCATGAAACCCCGCCATGGTCTTCGACTTGACGATGATGTCTTTCAAAATCTTGTTGAGGGCGTGGCCGATGTGAATCCGTCCATTTGCATAGGGCGGGCCGTCGTGCAGCAGGTAGCGCGGCCGCCCTTTGCCGATCTGTTGAATGCGCCCATACAGACCGATCTGGCCCCACCAGGCGAGCAAATCCGGCTCCCGCTGCGGCAAATTGGCCTTCATCGGGAAGTCGGTCTTGGGAAGATTCAGCGTCGACTTATAGTCCATGATTCACGGCTCGGATTAATGGATTAGGGAGCGAATATACCGGATCGGAGAGCGAGGTACTAGCCCTTGGTCCTCATGCGGGATCGTCAAAAACGACTCCCAGCAAGGCCGCAGCGAGCGAAAATCCGAGGCGTACAGTCTGATGTACGTTGAGGGTTTGAGCGAAGTGAGAACGAAGCTGGAGGACGTCTTTCACGATCCCTTCAGCTGACGGACATCATGCGGTCCAGGGCCACCTTCGCCCAGCGCTTGTCATCTTCCGGCACGACGATGTGGTTCACTACATGGCCGTCCGCGAGATTCTCCATCGCCCAGCAGAGATGAGCGGCATCGATGCGGAACATGGTGGCGCATTGGCAGACAGTTGATGAAAGGAAAAACACTTTCTTGTCCGTCAGGTCGCGCTTCAAGCGATTGACCAGATTGAGTTCCGTGCCGACAGCCCAGACGGACCATGCCGGGGCAGCCGTGACGGTCTTGATGATGAATTCCGTGGAGCCGACCAGATCCGCCCGGTTCACGACATCCTCATGACATTCCGGATGCACGATGACCTTCCCGTCCGGGTACTGTTTGCGAAAATGGTCGACGTGCACTGCTTGAAACATCTGGTGCACGCTGCAATGGCCCTTCCACAAAATCAGTTTGGCGCGCAATATCGCGTCCCGGGTGTTGCCGCCGTTCGGCTGAAACGGATCCCAGACGATCATCTGCTCCCGCGGAATACCCATCTTATTGGCGGTATTGCGTCCCAGATGTTCGTCAGGAAAGAATAGAATTTTTTCCCGCCGCGCCCAGCACCATTCGATGACCGCTTTGGCGTTGGATGACGTACAGGTAATGCCTCCATGCTCGCCGCAGAACGCCTTGAGCACGGCCGCCGAATTCACGTACACCGCGGGCATCACGGTCTCTTCGACCGGAACGATCCGGCCGAGCGTCTCCCAACACTGGTCCACTTGCTCGATCGCCGCCATGTCAGGCAGAATCACCGTCTGGTTGCTGCGGCTCAGAATGTCAGCGGTTTCGGCCATGAAATGAACGCCGCAGAACACGACATAGGGCCGCTCGGACCGTTCAGCCGCCAGCTTGGAAAGCAGCAGCGAATCGCCGCGGAAGTCCGCATGCTCGATGACCTCATCCCGTTGGTAATTATGCCCAAGCACCATCACTTTCTCGCCCAGTGTCCGCTTGGCATCGGCGATTCGCCGGAACAAGTCGTCCGGCGACAACCGCTGATAGTCCATGATGGGTCGTGGCAAAGTCGAAACGCCGTTCATGGGTCCCTCGGGAGTATTCTGTAGAATCGTTATTCTACGACACGCCTCCTTGACCAATCAATGAAACGGGGCCGCGCAGAAGACCCCCGCCAGGACTATTCGGTGCCATGCGCCTTAGGCCTATTAACCCGTTGACTTCATGGCAGGAGGGCGATACGATCTAGCTCCAGAGCTAGGGGCGCCACAAGGCTGAGAATCCGAGCAATCGGATGACCCTTGGAACCTGACCTGGGTAATACCAGCGTAGGGAAGCGGATCAACCGTCGACACCGGACTCAGCCGCATTCTCGCTCTGCGAGGTGCGGCTTTTTTGTTGCGTACACCGTAATCGTTCGATCCGATGAAAGGATCTCCCATGACGAGCAACGGCCAGCACGCGAAGGCGCCAGCCATCACCACGCAACCTTTTCCGGCTTCACGCAAAGTGTACGTCGAAGGCACGCAGGCCGGGGTGCGGGTGCCGATGCGCGAGATTTCCTTGACGCCGACGAAGTCCGTCAACGGCGGGGCGCCGGTTCCCAATGAGCCGATCGTCGTCTATGACACGTCAGGCCCGTACACAGATGCTT
>DASUXH010000145.1:0-2786 GCA_036378015.1 Nitrospira sp.
AAGGTGCTGGTACACAAGGGATTTACGACGCTCCATGTCCTGGCGGTCGGGATGGTGACGCTGGCTGTTTTTGACGCGATGCTGGGCGGTCTGCGCACCTATCTGTTCTCGCATACGACGAATCGGATCGACGTCGGGTTAGGGGCGCAGTTGTTCCGTCATGTATTGGCGCTGCCGCTCGCCTACTTCGAGGCCCGGCGGGTCGGCGACACGGTGGCGCGCGTGCGCGAGTTGGAACAGATCCGGCAGTTTCTGACCAGTCATTCCGTGACGGTGGTTCTGGATCTGTTTTTTACCGTCGTGTTCTTGGTCGTCATGTGGTTGTACAGCCCCATGCTCAGTCTGGTGGTGATGGCCTCGCTGCCGTTGTACGCACTGCTTTCAATCGCCATCACGCCGGCAATTCGCGCACGGCTGCACGAAAAATTCAATCGGGGTGCGGAGAATCAATCCTTCCTGGTTGAGTCGATCACCGGCATTCAAACGGTCAAGGCCATGGCCGTCGAGCCACCGCTGTTGCGCAAATGGGAGGAGCAGCTTGCCGGGTACGTGCGGGCGAGTTTTCGCGCCACGAGCCTCATCACCGTAGCCGGACAGGTGGCGAGCTGCGTCCAGAAAATCACGACGGTGGCGGTCCTGTGGGTCGGGGCTTATCGGGTGATTGAGTCGGATCTGACGATCGGGCAGTTGATCGCCTTTAATATGCTGTCCGCCCAAGTTACCGGCCCGCTCCTACGGCTGGTCAATTTGTGGCAGGAGTTTCAACAGGTCGGCATCTCGGTCCAACGGCTGGGCGACGTCCTCAATACGCCGCCGGAACCTTCCTATAATCCGAATCGCACGACGCTCCCTCGAGTCTCGGGTCAGGTGGTATTTGAAGAAGTGACGTTTCGGTATCGGCCTGAAGCTCAGGAAGTCCTCAGGAAAGTGTCCTTCTCGGTCGCGTCGGGGAATGTGGTCGGCATTGTGGGGCGCTCCGGATCGGGGAAAAGCACGATTGCCAAACTGATCCAGCGGCTCTATGTGCCGGTGCGGGGGCGGATTCTCGTCGACGGCGTAGATCTCGCGCAGGTCGATCCCGCTTGGCTGCGACGGCAGGTCGGCGTGGTCCTCCAGGAAAACTTTCTCTTCAACCGGTCGGTGCGGGACAACATCGCCTTGACCGATCCCGGCTTGTCGATGGAGCAGGTCATACAGGCGGCGACCCTCGCGGGCGCCCATGAGTTCATACTCGAATTGCCCGATGGCTATGACACGATGGTCGGTGAACAGGGATGTTCGCTTTCCGGGGGGCAGCGCCAGCGGATCGCGATCGCCAGGGCCCTCGTCCCCAATCCCCGGGTCTTGATTTTCGACGAAGCGACCAGCGCCTTGGATTACGAATCCGAAGCCGTGATTCAAAAGAACATGGCGAAGATTTGTCAGGGACGGACGGTGTTCATCATCGCACATCGGCTGACTGCCGTGCGGCCGGCCCATCGCATCTATATCGTCGAAAAAGGCGAGATTGTCGAAGACGGCTCGCACGAGGATCTCCAGCGGAGGAGCGGCTTCTATGCTCGGCTGTGCGCCTTGCAAGACGGCCGGATGGACACCGCCTAGGAATTGCGATGATTAGTCTGTCCCGGTATTGGACGGTCTGGAGAGCGGCCTGGCGTGCAGAGTCGAGCCAACCGCTCCGCGCTATGCCCAGCGGCCGCGCAACCGAATTTCTGCCCGCGGTGCTCGAAATTCAACAGGCGCCGCCTTCTCCCATCGGCCGCGCCATCAGTTGGACCATTATTGCGGCGTGTACCGCCGGTATTGTGTGGGCCACCTTCGGCTGGATCGATATTGTGGCGACAGCCCAAGGGAAAATCATCGCCAGCGGCTATTCCAAGATCATTCAGCCGTATGAAACCGGCGTGATTGCGTCGATTCATGTCATCGATGGCCAAGTCGTGACCCGCGGAGAGGTGCTGATCGAGCTGGATCCCACCCAAAACCGTGCCGATCGCGAGCGGGCGTCGAATGAGTATCGTGCGGCCAAGGTCGACGCGGCCCGCTTGCGCGCCTTGATTGCCGGAACGAGCCCCTTCGATGAGCCGTCGGATGGCGACCGCCGGTACGTCGCGCTCCAGCAGCAGCTGCTGCGCGACCAATTGACCGAGTATCAGGCACGCGTCGGGGCTGCCGAGGCCTTGATCGCGCAACGCAGGGCGGCGCTGGAAGAAAGGAAGGAGAATATTCGGCGCCTCGAGTCCACCCTGCCGATGGAAACCGAGAGGGCCGAGACCTTCAAGAGGCTGTTAGAGCAGGAGGCCGCCAGTAAGCTTGATTTTCTTCAGGCGGAGGAGCAACGCATCGATAAGGCGCAGGAACTTGCCGGTCAGCGCAAAAAACTGGTGCAGGACGCGGCCGCGCTTTCAGAGGCACAACACAATCATCGAGTGACCGTGAACGAGTTTCAGCAGACGAAACAGGCAGAGCTGTCCACGCTCGAAACGAAAGCGGCGTCGTTGATGCAAGAGGTCATCAAGGCCGGTCAAAAGGCGGAGTTGCAGCGGCTCGTCGCTCCCGTCGACGGCGTCGTGCAGCAGCTTGCCATGCATACGGTGGGGGGTATTGTGACGCCTGCTCAGCAGCTCTTGGTCGTGGTTCCGCAGGATCATCCGGTTGAGGCAGAAGCTCAAGTGGAAAATAAAGACGTGGGGTTCGTCCGAGAGGGACAGCCGGTCGAAATCAAAGTGGAAACTTTTCCGTTCACCCTGTACGGGACAATTCCCGGCAGGGTTCTGGCGGTGTCC
>DASUXH010000146.1:0-4673 GCA_036378015.1 Nitrospira sp.
TAAATTGCGCAACGGCGGTTCCCAAGAGCAACATGACGTCACGGCTCACCACGACGATGGTGACCCAAGAAGGAATGAGGTGGATGGTCGAAAGTGTGATGAATCCGGAGGTCAGAAGCAGCTTGTCGGCCAATGGGTCCAGGAAAGCGCCCAGACGTGTCCGCTGGTTCGCGGCCCGGGCGATGGTGCCGTCGAGCGCGTCCGTCACGCCGGCCAGCAGTAGTACGCCCATCGCGGCGTCGAAGCGTTCGTACACTAATAGACCGACATAGACCGGGATCAGCAAAATGCGAAGGATGGTCAGACTGTTGGGGATATTCATGCGGTGTTGAACACAGCGGCAACCGCGACGAGGACGGAATAATAGGGGGGCACTGCAGTGAAGTCAACGGCTTGCAGTCGGCCTTCGATGGCCCTATACTGCAGCCTCCGCGAAGGGACGGAGGACTCTATGAATGCGCTGGCTTCGCTGTTCAAACGGGATGGACTGATTGAGAAACATCAGTTGGAAGGCGTCGATCCAAGCGACCGCTATTTCAATCGGGCGGTTCTCGTCAATCGCACTTCGTCAGGGTACGCAGCCAAGGTCATGTATGAGGCCCTGATCGTAGAAGGCCAATCGCATCCTACGATCGCTGCCGCCGTGACCGAATTGGTACAAAAGCTCCAGGCCTTTGGGTTCAGCCGGCTCCGAACCCGCGCAAATTTCAAAGGATCAAAATACCTCGCCGAAAAAGAAACCTGGATCGAATACCCCGGCCGCACGTGATTCTACGCTTCCGTCAACACCCGATACACCAGATCGTGAAGGAGGGGCCGGAAGACGCGTATTGATTCATTCTTTCGGCTCGGATGCACGCGGTTCGTCAGCAACACCACTTCCAGCTTTTGCCTTGGATCAATCCAAAGAGACGTGCCTGTGAATCCCAGGTGGCCGAACGATTCGGGCGAAAAATGCGTTCCTGAAGACGAGGGAGCCGTCGGCGTGTCCCACCCCAATGCCCAACTGGATTGTGAAGGCGGCAAAGACTTGGTGGTGAACTCGCGGACAAGATTCGGGTCAAGCAACGACCGATCTCCATGGTACGCCGCAAGCCAGGCGCCAGAAACCGCCAGCACGGATTCCGCCGTCCCAAACAGCCCCGCATGGCCTGCGACACCGCCCATCGCCGCGGCATTTTCGTCGTGCACTTCCCCTTGGAGCCAACGTTTCCTCCAGGTATCCCATTCCGTCGGCGCAATCATGGCGGCCGCCTCACTGCTTAAAGAGGGAGATCCTGTCGTCGTAGCGCGCTTGAAGCAGAGCGATTTTGCGCCGATCGGCTGCGCCACAGCCTTCCGAAAGTATTCCTCCAACAGGAGACCGCTCGCACGTTCGACCGCACAGCCCAACAAAATGAATCCCAAGTCGCTGTACACGCTTTGCCCTCCAATAGGAGATACAAGGGATTCCTCTCTGATCAGGCGCAGCACCGACTGCCTCACAACATTTGGTTGCGCCCGGCCCCATGCACATCCCTCGGCATCGAGCCGTTCATACAGCGGACGCCATCCGGGCAAGCCTGAGCGATGATTCAACAGGTCACGCACCGATGCTGATCCGATTGGCGCATGCTTGAGCTCGACAAGTACGTCGCCGACGGCTGCATCAAGTTTGAGCGCTCCCGCTTGGACGAGCAGGAGAACAGATGTGACCGTGGTCAGCGGTTTGGTCAATGAGGCGAGATCATAGATGGTTGATGCTTGAACCGGTTCAGCAGCAGGTTGAGAGGAGAGTCGGCCCGCAACGACCAGAATCTGATTATGGCCGGACGCCCGTGCCGCCAGGACTCCGCCGGGGAAAACGCCGTCCCGCACGGCGCGGTCCATCGTAGCCTGAATAACGCCTCGGTCTTTCATCTCGAAACGGTGTGGGAGTGTGAAAAGATCCGATTGAAGTGGGCTTGCGGGATTCGCAATGAGACCGGAGAGAGGCGGACAGCAGGGATCAGGCTAACAGGCGGGTCACGTCTGCTGAGGAACAGTCCCCACATGCGCTTACAACGCCGGACTCGACTCTCCCTCCAGCTTGTGGTCGGCGTGTGTCGCCCCCTCATGGAAGGCCTCTTGCTCCTCGACCTCCAGCATGCGTTCGAACGTGCGCAAGGTTGCGCGCAAGCGTTCCACCATCAATAAGCGCTGTTTTTGGAGAGCCGAAAGCTCCCGTTGAGTGGTGGACAGTTCGACTCGAGCCTGACGAATCATTTCACCCGCCTTCAGTTCGGCTTCCTTGATCACCAGTTCGGACTCACGTTGGGCGCTGCGCTTCACGTCTTCAGCCAGCGACTGAGCGGAGACGAGCGTATTGGAAAGCGTCGCCTCGGTTCGCTTCAACTCCGTCAATTGCTGCTCAAGGAAAACGATTTTCTCCCGCTGGATGGCATTCTCGCGATTCAACTCCTCGACGGTTTCAGCGATCTCTTCCAAAAAGCGATTGACTTCTTCCTTCTCATACCCACGAAAGCTCGTCTTGAAGACCGTTTGTTGGATGTCCAACGGTGTGATTTTCATAGCGCCCCCCTTCACGTCAATTCATCTGATGTGCAAAATCACTCAACGTCTTGACGACTGCGATTTGCAGGAAACTGATGATCAGAATGGCGATGATTGGAGAGAGATCGATGCCCATTTTCCATCCGACCCAGCGGCGAATCGGCGCCAGCACCGGCTCTGTGACACGCTCTAAAAACTGCACGATCGGATTCCATGGATCGGGATTGACCCAGGAGATCAAGGCCCGGGCAATGATCACCCACATATACAACCACAACACGGTATCCAGGACTGTGGCCAATCCCTGTAACACGTTACTCATGACAAACATCAGCGAGCAAGCTCCTGTGAGCGCTTGGTAGCGGCTTCCACCGCCCCCATCAGTGTAGCACGGAACCGGCCCTCTTCAAGGCGATGCAGGCCTGCGATCGTGGTGCCGCCCGGGGACGCGACACGGTCTTTGAGCTTCGCCGGATGCTCGCCGGATTCGAGGACCATTTTTGCTGCACCTAAGACCGTTTGAGCCGCCAAGACTTCCGCCGTCTGTCGAGGCAGACCCATCTTCACTCCTCCGTCCGCCAGTGCTTCGATCGCTTGAAACACATAGGCAGGACCGCTGCCGCTCAGTCCGGTCACGGCATCCATAAGGCGTTCCTCAATAGAGAGTACGCGACCCACCGCTTGGAAAATGGCGCGGGCGATTTCCTTATCGCCCTCAGTGATCGTGTCCGTCCAAGCCAATGCGGTAATGCCTTCCCTCACCAAGGCGGGCATGTTCGGCATGGCACGAATGACGCGCTGTGCGCCCATTGCCTGGTTCGTTATTGACCGTATGGTGACCCCCGCGGCGATCGAGATGACTAGCACGCGAAGGAGATCGCCGCCGACCTCACCGAGCACCTGCGGCAACACTTGGGGCTTCACGGCGAGCAGCACGACGTCCGCCCATGCCACCGCCTGACGATTATCAGATCCTACGCGAACCGCAAATTGGCTCTTCAATCGATCGCAACGGTCGGGCACGGGATCGGTCGCCCAGAGCAACTCGGGGCGGCAGACGTGTCCTGCCAACAGACCGCCGATGATGGCTTCGGCCATTTGACCGCCTCCGACAAATGCGATCTTGGTCGTGAATGCATCACCCATTCCGCCCTCCGAAAATCGCAGTGCCGAGACGAATCAACGTCGCCCCCTCCTGGATCGCCACGATGTAATCGTTCGACATGCCCATGGAAAGCTCTTTGAATGAGACGCCGGAAAGCCCGTACCCTGTGAAGCGCACAGCCAGTTCCCGAAGACGGCGGAAATAGGGTCGCGACGCCTCGGCATCACGGGCTGACGGCGGAACGGCCATGAGCCCTTCAATGGCGACATGATTCAGCGCCGCCAACTGGGGAAGCACTTGCTCGACCTCGTCTGTCAAGAAACCCGCTTTGCTTTCTTCCGCTCCGAGGTTGATTTCGAGCAAGATCTTCTGACGCACTCCGACCGCTGCAGCCCTTCGATTTATTTCAGCCGCCAATTCCACACTGTCGACGGAATGGATCAGTTCGAACACGCCCACCACGGCGCGGGCTTTTCGTCGCTGAAGCTGCCCGATGAAATGCCAAGTCAGGCGCTCGCCCTTGAGCGCCTCAATCTTGGGAAGGGCTTCTTGGAGCCGGTTTTCACCGGCGATCTGCACTCCCGCGCGCACGGCTTCGCGGATGCGATCGATCGTGACCGACTTGCTTGCCGCCACCAACCGCACTGTTCTCTCGTCCCGGCCGGCCTCCCGCATCGCGCTTCGGATTCGATCGGACACCGCTTCGAGACGACGCTGAACTGACTCCCCGATTTGAACATCCATTTTCGCTCGATGAACCGCGCCGCCGCACGCGGATTGCGTATTCTACCGAAATTGCGGAAGGCGCGGCTAGCGGCGAGCCAGTAACGAGATCCCATTGAGCATCGTCCCGTTGACGCGTCCTTCGCGCCGATAAGAATAAAAGAGTGCAGGATGACAGATCGTGCAAACATTGACGACGGTGATCTGATCCGGAGGGATGCCAATCTCTGAGGTCTGTCGTCGCACGAGCGCTTTCAGATCCAATCGCGCCTTGCCGGCGCGGTCGTCCCGCACCAGCGAAGACCAGTCCTGA
>DASUXH010000147.1:0-5118 GCA_036378015.1 Nitrospira sp.
ATTTGATCTACAATGGTTATTGGTTCAGCCCCGAGCGAGAGATGGTGCAAAAGGCGATCGATGAAGCGCAGCAGGATGTCACCGGTACGGCGCGGGTCAAGCTGTACAAGGGCAGCTGCACTTTGGCCGGTCGCAAATCCAAGCGGTCGCTCTATCGACTCGACATCGCCACCTTTGAAGAAGACGAAGTGTATAACCAGAAAGACGCGGAGGGCTTTATCCGTCTCAATGCCTTGCGGCTGAAGATCCGAGCGCAACGCAAGAAGGCATCGTCCTGATGGCCAAAGCGCAGGCAGGCAATGGTCGTGGCGATGGCAAGGCCTGGAGTGGCCGGTTCCGGGAGCGGACACACCGTCTGGTCGAGGCTTTCACCGGCTCGGTGACCGTGGATCGCAGACTGTACGCGCAGGACATCCAGGGGAGCATCGCCCACTGCAAAACCTTGGAGAAGGCGCGCGTCCTGACGTCGAGCGAGACCCGGACGATCGTGCGGGCTCTCGACTCGGTGAAAACCGAGTTGGATCGAGGGCAGTTTAGGTTTATACCTCAGGATGAAGACATTCACATGGCTGTCGAGCGGCGGCTTACCGAATTGATCGGTCCCCTCGGAGGCAAGCTGCACACGGGTCGAAGTCGGAACGACCAGGTTGCGCTGGACGTCAGGCTCTACCTCCGCCTTCAGCTGGAGGACTTTGCCAAGCGGCTTCAGGAGTGCCAGCGCGTGCTTGTCGCCAAGGCCAAGGCTCATCGCACGGTTGCGATGCCCGGCTATACCCACTTGCAGAGGGCGCAGCCAGTCCTCTTCGCGCATCACCTGCTGGCATACGTCGACATGCTCGAGCGCGACAAAGGCCGCATCCAAGACGCTCTGAAACGGCTGAACGTCATGCCGCTCGGATCGGGGGCCCTGGCCGGGACCAACTATCCCGTCGATCGGCGCTATACGGCAGGGTTGCTAGGGTTTCCCGAAGTGACCACCAACAGCCTGGACGCCGTCTCTGATCGTGATTTCATGATTGAAATCGCGGCGGCGCTGTCGATTACCATGATGCATTTGTCCCGGTTGAGCGAAGAATTGATCGTCTGGTCCTCACAGGAATTCGGGTTCGTCGATCTGCCGGAGGGATTCTGCACCGGAAGCAGCATGATGCCGCAAAAAAAGAATCCCGACGTGCCCGAACTGATTCGAGGGCGAACCGGCCGGGTCTATGGACAGTTGATTAATCTGTTGACTACGATGAAGGCGCTCCCCCTGAGCTACAATCGGGACTTGCAAGAAGACAAGCCGGCCTTGTTCGATGCGTTGGACACCGTGACGGCTTCGCTTCAAGTCTTGACGGAACTCATGCGTCGGCTCAAAGTAAACCGGGAGAGCCTGAAGCAGGCCGTTCAGGGCGGCGGGTTGCTGGCGACCGAACTGGCCGATTATCTGGTCGGCAAAGGCATGCCCTTCCGAGAAGCTCACGGAGTGACCGGCCGGGTGGTGCGTTCGGCGCTGGAGCGCCGACGGGAGTTCACGTCGTTTACGCTCGAAGAACTGCGTCAATTTTCCGATCGCTTCGAGAAAGGCGTCTTCGCACGGTTGACCGTGCAGGCCGCAATCGATCGCAAAGCGCAGATCGGCGGGACAGCCAGAGGGCAAGTGGAGCAGCGGATCAAACAACTTGAGCGGATGTTATCGTGAAGACGATCGTCGTGGCCCTCGCAATCTGGACGTTGGCCGCTTGTGGAGTCATGGGGACGCCGATCCCTCCTGAAGATGTGGGGGTCGCGCCTGTGATCGAGCGGCAAAAAAAGTTCGATGCCGAGGCCGCAAAACGCTCGAGTGAAGAAACCCAGCCTGTGCTAGAGCCGCAGGGTCAGGACGTGGACCTCCCGCCGTTGCGGCCGGTGGGGACCCGCGGGGTGTCGGGTCCCAACTGAAGGAGTCACATATGCTGAGAATGTGTACTGCGTCAACCAGAGCAAGGCGACGGACTGTTGAATGTGATGACGGTTGGTCGTGTTGACCGTCTACAGAACGAAGCGACTGCTTTCACCCTCCGTGTTATCTATACTGAAGTGAGGAGAGACCGATGCTGATTCAACCAACGCGACAAGGACAACCGCCGAAACTTCAGGCCGGCAGGCGGCTCTTGCTCGTCGACCCCTATCCTCGAAATAACCAATATCATCTTACCGCCTCGGAGCGACGAGCCGTCTGGTTTCCCAAGCTGAGCTTGCCGACCATCGCGGCCTACACCCCCGAGTCCTGGTCCGTCGCTCTCGTGGATGAAGCCGTCGAAGACATTGACTTCGATACTCCCTGTGACATGGTCGGACTCTCGATCATGACCTGTTATGCGCCGCGCGCCTATGAGATCGCGAAGGAATTCAAAAAGCGGGGGAAGACGGTGGTGATGGGCGGCGTGCATCCGACCTATTGCCCCGACGAAGCCCTCCAGCACGCCGATGCGATCGTCTGCGGCGAGGCCGAGGACCTCTGGCCTCAATTGGTGGCGGATTATGAAGCGGGAGAGATGCAGCGCGTGTACAAGATGACGACGTTTCCGTCGCTGGAACGCTACAAGCCCCCGCGCGTCGAATTACTGAGTCCCGATTCTTACATGACCCGCCAGTGCAGCTTCACCACCAGAGGCTGCCATTTCGACTGCGAGTTTTGCAGCGTCTCTCCGTTCAACGGCAAAACCACGAGGCGCCGGCCAGTCGATGAGGTCGTGTCCGAACTGAAAAACGTGCAGCGGTGGGTTCGAAGCGAACTGGTCGAGCGCATGCGCGATGAACCGCTGTGGCGTGCCTTCCTCTCGACCCTGAAGATCCGGGTCGGGATAGAAGACGGCAGCATCGTCGCGTTCGTCGACGACCTGCATAACAGCAACCGGGCCTACTGCCGCGAACTCTGGACCGCCCTCAAACCACTCAAGATCAAGTGGGGGTGCCAGTCCACGCTGTTTCTGGGAGACGACGAGGAGATGGTCAAGCTGGCCGCGGAAAGCGGCTGTGTCTCCGTATTCGTCGGGATGGAATCGCTCGATGAAGATTGTCTCGATGAAACCAATAAGCCGTTCAATCGAGTCAAGAAGTTTTCGCAAGAGATCAAGATGTTCCATAAATACGGCATCATGGTAAACCCCGGGATCGTGTTCGGATTCGATAACGACGACGAAGCGGTGTTTGAACGCGCCGTCGATTTCTTGACCAAGAACCACGTCGAGCTCGCCTACTTCAACGTCCTCACGCCGCTGCCGGGGACGGCGCTCTTTGACCGGTATAACAATGCCGGACGGATATTCGATCGGGATTGGTCGAAGTACGACGGGAAGCACGTGGTGTTCCAACCGAGCCGGATGACGCCCGAGCAGCTTCAAGAAGGGTTCCATTGGGCGAACCACCAGTTCTATTCTTTGCCCAACATCTGGTACCGGCTGGCCGGCACCAAGCAGCGCCTGGTCGCCCGGTGGGAGATGAACCGCGAGTTCCGCAAGCTCGTGAAACGGAGCTGTCCGAAGGGAACATTGTCTCCGCTCGCGACCGTGCTCAAGAATCTCCAAGCGAAGCTGCCGGTGCTCGATACGGATCATCTTATCCCCAGCGCGCTGCACGCGCTCAAACAGCGGTTTGATCCCAAAGCGCCGTCGGCAGAGCAATTGACGCTGCAGATCAAGGTCAAGCGACATGACAAGTTTGCGGCGCTGTTCATGGACCTCGAGGGTGCACTGGATCGGCTGAACGTCCACGAGCTCATCAATCGAATCACCGAAGCGGCCGAAAAGGCAAAGATGGACATTATCGTGAACTTCGAACACTTGAAGCTCGCCGCGCCCGACGCGCTGAAGGCGCTTGCCGACTCGGACGCCATCAAGGCCGCCGTTCCCCATGTGAAGGTGCGGTATCGCAAATTCAAAGACGCTTTCGAAACATCCATGCAAGGGTTTTCATTGACCGGTCTGGAAATGCTGACCGAGGATTTTCAGGATGCATAATTTCGAGTACCGCCAGGGAGAGCTCTACTGCGAGCAAGTGCCGGTGAGTCAGATCGCCAAGCAGGTGGGTACGCCCTGTTACATCTACAGCCACGCGACCCTGACTCGGCATATTCGGGCCTATGACAATGCCTTCAAGAACATTCCGCACCTGATCGCCTTTGCCATGAAAGCTAACTCCAATCTCGCGGTTCTCCGCCTCATGGCAAAAGAGGGGAGCGGTGTGGACATTGTCTCCGGCGGCGAGTTATTCCGCGCCCTGAAGGCCGGCGTGCCTTCCTCGAAGATCGTGTTTGCAGGCGTCGGAAAGAATGCGGAAGAGATCCGTGATGCCTTGAAGGCCGACATTCTGATGTTCAACATCGAATCCTCAGCGGAGATGCACGCCATCAATGACGTGGCCGCTTCTGTGGGGAAGATTGCGCCGGTGGCGCTGCGAATCAATCCGGACATCGATCCCAAAACGCATCCCTACATTTCGACAGGGCTGAAGAAGAGCAAGTTCGGCATCGCCGCCGACCGCGCCCTTGAAGAATTCCGCGTGGCCTCCACGCTCCGCCATATCAGCGTCGTGGGAGTCCATGCTCACATCGGTTCGCAGCTGACCGACGTCACGCCCTTTGTCGAGTCCCTGAAGAAAGTGCTGACGCTCGTCGACGCGCTCAAAGCACAGGGGATCAAGATCAGGTATCTCAACATCGGCGGAGGGTTGGGGATCACCTATTCGGACGAAAAGCCGCCGTTGCCGCACGAATTGGCTGAAGCGGTCTCGCCGCTCGTCAGGGGACTGGATCTCACCTTGGTGATGGAGCCGGGCCGGGTGATCGTCGGGAATGCAGGCATTCTCGTGACGAAAGCGTTATATGAAAAAATCGGAGAGAGCAAACGGTTCGTCATCGTGGATGCGGCCATGAACGATCTGATCAGACCGAGCCTGTACAGCGCCTATCACGACATCCGTCCCGTCTCCGAGGCCCTTTTGCAGCGGCCGAAGCACCCTGTCGATGTGGTGGGACCGGTCTGCGAATCGGGTGATTTTCTGGCCAAGGACCGCTCGTTGCCTGAGGTCAAACCGGATGACTTGTTGGCCGTCATGAGCGCGGGCGCCTATGGGTTCGTCATGGCCTCCAACTAC
>DASUXH010000148.1:0-2691 GCA_036378015.1 Nitrospira sp.
GCCACGTACGGGCGACCCATGCTCGAACGCATCGCCGCCATCGCGATTCGGCATAATCTCGTCGTGATCTCGGACGAGATCTATGAGAAAGTGCTGTATGACGGCGCACGCCACGTGAGCATCGCCTCGCTGGGGCCGGAAATCGCGGCCCGAACCGTCGTCATCAATGGCGTGTCCAAGGCGTATGCGATGACCGGCTGGCGGATCGGCTATGCGGCAGGCCCTAAAGACCTCATCACGGCGATGGGCAACATACAAAGCCAGAGCACCTCAAACCCCTGTTCGATTTCCCAGAAGGCAGCCGTTGCCGCTCTGCGCTTCGGCGAACCCTTCACCAAGCAGATGGTGGCCGAGTTCGATCGAAGGCGGCGCGCGATTGTCGAGGGACTCAATGCCATACCGGGTGTGTCATGTTCGATGCCGGGCGGAGCCTTCTATGCGTTTCCTAACATCCACGGCGTCCTGAGCAAACGCGGACCGACCGGCCCCGTCAATTCTCCAACCGACCTGGCCGGCTATTTGCTCAAGGATGCCCACATCGCCGTCGTGCCGGGCGAACCGTTCGGCAGCGAACGTCACATTCGCCTCTCGTATGCCACCAGCATGGACACGATCACGAACGGATTGAAGCGGCTTCGGGGAGCGCTGGAGAAGCTGACGTAACACCGAAAACCACGAAGAGCGGACCGCACATTGTCACTCGGGAGGAAGCCCTGTGCCGATTTATGAGTATCAGTGCGACAGTTGTGGATATCAATTCGAGGTGAAACAAAGCATCAAGGATGCCCCGTTGAACACGTGCGAGCGATGCGGCAAGTCGCTTCGGCGGCTGATCTCTTCGCCGGGCCTCATGTTCAAGGGAAGCGGCTGGTATGTGACCGATTACTCGAACAAGCTGAAACCGCCATCCGAGGGTGAGAAAGCGCCCGCTGCGGCTGGAGAAAAGAAGGAAGCCCCCGCGCCATCGTCGACGCCGGCTTCGTCCGCGCCGGCCAATCCGTCCGCCACGCCAGCGAACAACCCCACGAGCAGCACATCGTCAACGACCAGTTCGTCCACGCCGAACGCGACGAACAAATCCTGAGCGAGCCCAGATCCGCTAGTGCGGGGCCGCCGACTTTGTCAGCGTTTTCTTTTTCACCGGCGCCTTACTGACGGTCTTGGCCGACGGCTTGGTCACGGGCTTCAGGGACGCAGGCTTCGAGCTTCCAGCCTTCGCGGTCGGCGGCTTCGAGGATTTGACCACCCGCTCTTGCAGCGAAGCCACGCTGCTCTGCAGGCCCGCAATCATCGCGCTTTTATCCCGATTGGTCCGCGTGAGATCGTCGACCTGCGCTTGGAGATCGTCTTTCGACCTCGTCAGCGAGACCATCTGCGACTGCAGTTGGGTCTTCTCCATGGTCACGGTTTGCAATTCAGCCCGTAGTTGCTCGATTTGCGTTTGCAGCGCCGGGGGCCAGTAATCGCACCCGGACAACATCGCCGCCATGGCTATGACCAGCGCTATCGATCTCCCGCCTTGCTTTCGACGCATGGGCATCGATCCCTCCTTTATATGGGCACTGCTGACCCTGCTGTATACCATATTTAGGCGTGTTTGAGGGAAAATCCTCTCCGTCTCAGCGCCGCCTCGACAACGCTGCGCGGAATTACTCCTTCCCGAACGATGCGGAGGATGTCGCCCGCCTCGACGACCGTGGACGGTAGCCCGCCCGGTGTCGGGCCTGCATCGATGATGATATCGATCTCCGGTCCGAACACCTGTTCCACCTCAAGCGCCGTGCGAGCCGGGGATGCACCGGCCCGATTCGCGCTTGTGCCGGTCAGTGGACCCACCTGTTGGAGCAGCTCGCCCAAGGGGCGACACGAGCTGACTCTGACGCCCACTCGACCTGTTCCAGCAGTGATCGCGGACGGCACTGAGGATCGGGCAGGAAACAGAAGGGTCAACGCGCCAGGCCAAAACGCCTCCATGAGAATCGACGCAGCGGACGACACGTGCTCCGTGAACGACGGGAGATCACGCGGCGAGGCAACCAACACCAAAATCGGCTTTCCGGCCGCCCGTCCTTTCACGTCTGACAATCGCTCAAGTGCGGTCTGGTCGAAAGGGTTGACCCCTAATCCATAGAACGTTTCGGTCGGAATCGCGACAAGGCCTCCCCGTCCAAGCGCCGTTCCAACCTGTTGCGCAAGAACATCGAGGGGTGTTGCGGAGTACGGAATGATGGCAGCCATAAGAACCGAGAGAGCGTGCTAGGCGCCTGAGGCGAGTGCGCGATAGGCAATGTCCTGGCGGTAGTGACATCCCTTGAACGTGATCTGCTTCGCCGTGCGGTACGCCGCTGCCTGCGCCTCCGCCAACCGGGCGCCGCGTCCGGTAATGCCCAAAACGCGTCCGCCGGCGGTGACAATGTCCTGCCCGTTTCTGGCAGTCCCCGCATGGAAAACGGTGGCGCTCTGTGGGTCAAGGCTGTCCAACCCCTGAATCGGCTCCCCCACGGCATACGGGCCGGGGTATCCGGCGGAGGTCATGACCACACACACGGCATGACCATCATGCCACTCGACCTGCAATTGCTCCAACCGATGTTCGATCACGGCCTCGAGCACGTCAAGAAAATCCGTCTTGAGCAGCGGCAGGACGACCTGCGTTTCGGGATCACCCATGCGCGCGTTGAATTCCAGGAC
>DASUXH010000149.1:0-8138 GCA_036378015.1 Nitrospira sp.
GGCTTGCCACTTCAAAGCGAACTCCTGCCCTTGCTCTAGGCTCTTCGGCCATCCATTCCTTGACAGTGCTGTGAACAGGCCTATAGAGTGACTCTTGGCCTTGAACGCCGAGTCAGGTGGCTGAAAGGCCCTTGTCACAAAGGAATTACATCATGTTCGGGACGATGGGTATTTCAGAATTGATCATCATCCTCGTCATCGTGCTCATTATTTTCGGCGCAGGAAAATTGCCTCAAATCGGAGAAGGGGTCGGCAAGGCCTTGAAGGGCTTCAAGAAGGAAGTGCATGACATTCCTCCTCCGGAAGCACAGCCGGAAGTCGTATCTCCACCGCCTGCTCCGGTGCAGCAAGCCAGTGCGGTTTCGCCGGCGGCTGCTCCTGCCGTTGCCTCATCGACGGCTTCTTCGCCCTCTCCTCCGCCGACATCCCCCTATATCCCCGGACCGGAAATGACACCGGGAACGACGGCGGCGTCGCTGTACAACATGGGGCCCCAGGCACCTCAACCTCCGCGCTCACGAACCGCGGTTGCAGCAAGCGGCGCCGGTCAGGCGCCGCCGACGATGGAAGAACGGGCGGCAGCTCCGACACCGATGATGCGCGGACAATATCCTCCTCTTCCCGCCGCCGCGCAACAGAAGCCCCAAGCTAAGCGGCCGTCGGCGATCGTGAACAAGGATGCGGTAGCGCGCGTTCAGGCGCAGCAGGCGGCGCTGAAGGTCAAGGCCGCGCAGTCCGGCGCCGGCGTCTCGCCGGCCGACATGCAGCATCTCGGCGAAGGACTGGGCGATGCCGTGCGTACGTTCAAGCAGGCAGTCGCAGACGTGCGGAATTCCGTCGATCCTGAGATGCGGACCATTCAGTCCGAAATGGATGCGGCCCAGAAGGAAATTCAGCAATCGATCGAAGCCGCGCGGGAAATGCCTGCGGTCCAGGAGGAGCCGCCGAAGCCAGCGTGAGCGTAACACCCCGAAGCCGAGCACTCGCCTATCTCGTTCCCTCTGTCATCGCCGCTTTTGCACAATGACCAACCGAGATCCGCCGGACCTCGGCGGATGGGCCGTCCACGCGTTCGGAGTTGAACTCTGAATGATTCGGGCGAGTGACGTTGGTTGCAGGCGAAGCTTAGGGAGTTGCGCGCGAACGATTGAGTGCGCCGACCAGCTCAACGAGGTCGTGCCGGGATTTCTCCTCGATCTCGGTGAATTGAATGCCCATCCCCGGAAACAGCAGAAAGCGTTCCGGCTTGTTGCGAGTCCAGGCGACTTTGGCTTTGGCCTTGTGTTTTTCCCACGGGCGGTCGGGGAGCGCGAACTCCAACGCCAACTCGGTGCCCGGCGCCAGCGGCTGGCTGCTCTCAATGAAGAGCCCTCCGCCCCCAATTCCACCCGTAAGGCTGTCAAACTGCTTGCCTTCCGGCGTCGTGTATTTGACCTTCAGCGCCAACGGCGCGCGCGCATGCGCCCGTGCGTGAGCGAAGCGGACGTCGTCGTCGGCATTGACGATGCGCTCAATGACGTCGCCCCAGGACACGGCCCCGAGCACCGCTCCGTTGCCATTATGAAGTGAAATGACTTCGCGGGCGGGATCGATGTCCAACGCCTTTCCCTGATGTCCCGGAGTGCTGGTCACTGGGAATTTCATGCGGCCCTGCTTACTGCGACAGGTGCGATGCGCTATGCGGCCGGACGGCCGACTTGCTGCAACGATTTCACCAATTCGAGCACGCGATTACGAATCTCAGGTGCGATATCGGTGAAGCGAACGCCCATTCCGGGGCTGAACGTATACTGATCCGCCTTCGGGCAGACCCACGCGACAACGCCCTTGGCAGCCAGCCATTCGTTGGTCTGTTCGGGCAGGGAAAATTCCAACGACAACTTGGTGCCGACCGGCAGGGGTGATTGGCTTTCAATGAAGAGGCCGCCGCCGCCGATGCCCCCCGCCCGACTCTCGAATTGTTGCCCCTCGGGGGTCTTGTATTTCACCCGAAATGCCAAGTTGACGCGCGGTTCCGTTCGAGCTTCCCGGGACACCGGAGGCTTACGGTAGGCGAGAATCTGATCAATGACGAAGTCCCACGAGAGATTCCCCATCGGCTCACCGTTAATGCCGATGAGCGTGATGATTTCGCGGGTGGCATCCAACTCGATTGTCTTGCCTTTGTGACGCAGGCTTGAAACCACGGGATATTTCACAGGTCCTCCCAGCTCACTTTCGCAAGTATAGCGCAGCGTTTCACCTTGTCGAGAAAAAGCCGAGAGTTTTCCACCTGTCAGGTGGACGCTGCGCCTGGGGCGAATCCTGCCAACCGGTCCGTCACTTCCCTCGCGCTGCAAAAGAGCGTTGCGGGCCGGCATGGGTGCCGGGTGCATGCAGGAAAAGGGCGAAATATGTTCAGTGTTTAGGCGGTCTTGACGTCTTTGTCTTGTTCGAAGATGCGGATGGGAGGATGTTTGCCGAGAATGGCGTCTTCAGTGATGAAGACTTCCTTGATCTGCTTTTGGGACGGGGCGTCATACATGACGTCGAGCATCACCTCTTCCAAGATCGCCCGAAGCCCGCGGGCACCGGTCTTTTGGGTGAATGCCTTGCGGGCCACCGCTCCCAGCGCTCCCTCGGTAAACTTGAGCTTCACTTTTTCGAACGAGAGAAGCTTTTCGTACTGTTTGGTCAGGGCATTTCGGGGCTCGGTCAAGATCTTGATGAGGGCCCGTTCGTCAAGCTCGTCGAGCGTGGCGACGACGGGCAGTCGTCCGATGAATTCCGGGATGAGACCGTATTTCAGAAAATCCTCCGGCTGTACCCGCTCGAACAATTCGCCGAGCCGGATGTCGGCTCGGCCACGGATTTCGGCGCCGAACCCCATTGCCTTGCGATTCAACCGCTGCTCGATGATCTGTTCCAGCCCGACGAAGGCTCCGCCGCAAATAAACAGGATGTTGCTCGTGTTGACTTGAATGAACTCCTGATGCGGATGCTTGCGTCCCCCTTGCGGCGGCACGTTGGCGACGGTGCCTTCAATGAGTTTGAGCAGCGCCTGCTGCACCCCTTCGCCCGACACATCGCGGGTGATTGACGGACTGTCGCTTTTGCGGCTGATCTTGTCGATCTCGTCGATGTAGACAATGCCGCGTTCGGCGCGTTCGACGTCGTAGTCCGAAGCCTGGAGCAGTTTAAGAATGATGTTTTCGACATCCTCTCCGACATATCCGGCTTCGGTGAGCGTGGTGGCATCGGCGAGCGTGAACGGCACGTCCAGATACTTGGCCAGCGTCTGGGCAAGGAGCGTTTTTCCGGTGCCGGTGGGACCCACCATCAGAATGTTGCCCTTCTGGAGCTCCACGTCGTCGACGTCCTTTTCCTTCGCGGAAATGCGCTTGTAATGGTTGTGGACCGCCACGGAGAGAATTTTTTTTGCCCGTTCCTGCCCGACGACGTACTGATCGAGGTGATGCTTGATTTCCGACGGTTTCTTGAGTTTTGAAGAAATCTCTTCCTTCGCCTCTTCCCAATCTTCGGCGATGATGTCGTTGCACAGATTGACGCATTCGTCGCATATGTAGACCGTGGGCCCTGCGATCAGTTTGCGGACTTCGTCGCGGCTTTTTCCGCAGAACGAACAGCGAAGGTGTCGATCCATCTTTTCCTGCTTGGCCATGCGTCCTCCCGGTATTACTTATCCTTGGCCCCGTCCTTTTCCGACGCCACCTTCAACGATTTCGGCGCCCGCGTGATCACCTCGTCGATCAAGCCGTAGCGCTTCGCCTCCTCACCGGACATGAAGTAGTCACGTTCCGTATCAAGCGCGATCTTTTCAATGGGCTGCCCCGTATGCTTCGCCATGATTTCGTTCAGCCGTTCCCGAATTTTGAGAATTTCTCTCGCATGAATGTCGATTTCCGTGGCCTGGCCCTGGAATCCGCCCAGCGGCTGATGAATCATCACCCGGGCATTGGGAAGGGCAAACCGCTTCCCTTTCGTCCCGGCGGTGAGTAGAAGCGCTCCCATGCTGGCGGCCTGCCCCAGGCAAATCGTGTTGATGGGCGGCTTCACGTACTGCATGGTGTCATAGATGCCCAGCCCGGCCGTGACGCTACCGCCGGGAGAGTTGACATAGAGATTGATGTCTTTTTCAGGATCCTCGGCCTCCAAGAACAGCAATTGCGCGATGATGAGGTTGGCGAATATATCGTCGATCGGCGCTCCCAAGAAAATGATGCGATCCTTCAGCAGCCGTGAATAGATGTCATAGGCCCGCTCGCCCCGATTGGTTTGCTCAACGACAATGGGAACTAACATGCAGGTTTTTCCTTTCCCGAAGTGACGGCGGAGACGTCTGGCGGCCCGGAGCGCTACTTCTGAATCACGGCGTTCCGATAGACGAAATCCAGTGACTTCTCCGCCAATATGCGGGCCCGTAGTTCTTCGATCGAATCCTGTCCGCCGGCCTGGATCATTTTCACCAATTCCGGCTGCCCCATCTTGAGCTCTGCGGCCAGGCGTTGAACTTCGTTATCCAGATCTTCCTGGGTCACCGTCAGGTGTTCTTTCTCAGCGACCGCCTCCAGGATTAACCCCACCTTGACTCGACGGGCAGCCTCCTCGCGGTTTTCCTGTCGTAACTTCGCGAGATCGGCCGTTTCAAGCGCCGGAGCGCCTTCGCTCCCTCGGCGCTGACGCTGTTGGATGGACTGGCGGATGATCGCCTCCAGTTCCCGTTCGACCAGCGTTTCCGGAAGGTCGAAATGATGAGTTTCGACCAGACGTTTGATGAGGGTGTCTTTATAGCCCTCTTCAATTTCGCGTTTGAGCGCCTTCTCCATTTCAGTACGCAACCGGTCCTGTAACTCGACAAGCGAGCCGTACGCCCCGCAGTCCTTAGCGAATTCATCGTCAAGAGCCGGTAGTGTCTTGATCTTGACGGCGTTCACCGTCAGGTTGAACACAACTGTTTTGCCGGCGACGCGGGTATCGGGATGGCTTGGAGAATACGGCTGAGGAATTTCGATGATGTCGCCTTCGGCCTTACCGACGACGTGCTGATCGATCTCGAGCCCCAACAACGACGCCTTCGAACCGACCTTGTGAAGGTGCCCCGTCTTCTTGCTGCCCTCGAGGGGTTGTCCGTCCAGCGCCCCTTCCACGGAAAGGATGACGAAATCCCCTTCTCCAGCTTTGTGGCCGGCCGGGGGCGCCTCCAGCCTGGCGTGCTGTTCCCGCAAGACATTCATGCCCCTTGCAAGTTGTTCTTCGGTGACCGTGCGCGTATCCGGTTTCAGGGAAATGGGATTCGGCGCTTTGTAGTCCCGCAACTCGATGTTCGGCTTGATTTCGACTGTGGCGGTGAATGTGAACGGCGCGTCTCGTTTGATCTTGACCCGTTCGAGAGGGGGGATTTCAACGATGACGGGCGAGATGCCCGCTTGACGGACAGCACGGCCGTAATAATCGGGGACGAGGCTGCGAACGACGTCCTCTTCAACGGCTTTGGCATAGCGTTGCTCGAGCAGAGCCTGCGGTGCTTTCCCCGGACGAAAGCCCGGCACACGCACTTGACGGTTGAGCTCTTTATAGGCCTGCACGAAACGCTGCGCCACCTCTTCGACCGGCACCTCGATCTTGAGGGCCCGCTTCATTGGGCCGAGCTCAGTCACTTCCATTTTCATGTCACGAGTGTTTTCCTTTGACTACCGGCACAAACTCATTGCCCACTGCCGGACTAGGTGTGGTGCGAGAGGGGGGACTTGAACCCCCACGGTTGCCCACGAGATCCTAAGTCTCGCGCGTCTGCCAGTTCCGCCACTCTCGCACGGCGGGAAGCACTGCAACGGGTTTCCAAGAGAGTCAGTAAACAAGCGCAACTACAGGGCGATGCTGCTATTTTGTACCGTTGGATGCGTCCAGCTGTCAACCCATACTCCCGCGGGGAACGCAGTGGATTCCCGGATCATAGTCAGGGACAAAATTCGTCGCTGTCACGGGGTCGTCAACGCACAGAAATGTAGCCTCATGCTCACCCGGCCGGTATAATGGAAGGCATCATACCGTTGTTCTCTTGCAAGTACCACGGTAGGGAGGTGCACCATGCGCATCGGCTTTCTGCTCGCCATTTCGGCGTTGATCCTCTCGGCTTCTTTCTCCTCGCCCGTCGAAGCCTATCGTGACTACCTAACTGCGGACCAAAAAGCTCAGTTGGAGAAAATTCAAACAGTTCTCGTCTCGGCCATTGCCTTGACGGACAAAGGGCCCGTGGATGCCGCTCCTCTTGGGGATGTTGCGTCCCGTCGGCTGGGCGAGTTGGGATATACCATCGTGCGGGATGCCGCCAAGCCGCATGATGCCACGTTCAAGCTCAAATGCGAGCAACGCAAGACCTGGGAAGGGACCACGGCGGCAGGAGGCGATGCCGATCTTCCCGACGCGCCCTCGCGACTTTGGAAGGGCCCCGCCTGTCAGCTCAGCTATCTCCTTAGCGAGACCAAGATCAAGTGGGAAAAAGAAGTGCGCACGGACTTTGAGGACGCGGCCGCGGCGGCCATGTCGGCCAATGCGGGCGACCCGGGCGCCTATGCGATGGCAAAATTGCGGGAGAGGCTCGAACAATACGATTTCCCCGTGTTACTGGCGGCTGAGTGGGGGCATCCAGACCGGTTGTTGAAGCTCTTGGACGCCGCCGACACCCCACAAGTGCGTAAGATCAAGGTCATCTCCCTTCTGGGTGAGATGCAAGCGGATGAAGCGCTGCCGACCCTGAAAGCGGCTTTGAAAGACAAGAACCTGTCCAAAGAAGCGGCCGTCGCGTTGGGCAGCATGGGGAAAGACGGGATTCCCATTCTTGTAGACATTCTGAAACACTCAAAACAGCCGGAACTGCAAGCCGCCGCCGCGAAGGGATTGGGAGATTTGGGGAATACTCACAACGATTCGTCGGTCGTCCCTCCCTTACTCGAGATGTTGGATGCGCCTGGCATCGATATTACCGTGCAAACCGAAGTCGCGTGGGCGCTCGGCCGAGTCCCTGACCGGCGATCCGTCGAACCGTTGTTTAACCTCGACAAGAAACTCCAGAAAATCCGGAACGATCCTCCCGATCCCAAGATCAAAAAGCTCAAAGAAGCGGTGTTCTGGTCGATCAAACAGGTCTACACCGAAGACCAGTACAGCTAGCTACGAAAGACCCGTCCCTTCCTCCGTGCCGTGAATTCCACTCGTGCGAACACCACCCGTATGTTCGATTTGAAGGAATCCGTCTCGCTTCGAACGCTGATACTTGAGACTGGGGAGGAATTATGAAATCATGGGGGCCAATAGGCCTTAGTAACAGTACCTAGAGGAGGCGGGCATCATGCAGGACATATCACGCAGGCGCTTCTTGCAGTGGACGGCGATCACTGGCGGCAGTCTTGCGCTTGGAAGTTTGGTCAGTCGTGGGACCCTCAGGGGTTTCGGCATTCGCACTGCCCACGCTGGTGAACCCATCAAGATCGGCATCCTTGATCCATTGTCCAGCCCCTACAAGACCTCGTCCATTCACGATGTGCACGGCGCCAATGTTGCGGTGGATCTGTTCAACAAGAAAGGCGGCGTGCTGGGGCGACAAGTGGCTATTCTGGAAGCCGACGACGCCTCGAGTCCCGACCAGGCCGTCAAAGTCGCGACGAAGTTCATCAAGGAGGACCGCGTCGACGCGCTGATGGGGACCTTCAATGGTGACTGCGCGCTCGCGGTCAGCGCGTTGGCGGCAAGAGAAAACAAGCTCTTTGTGGTGACAGGCGCTCACATCCCCGAGCTCACCGGTGCGGGATGCAACTCTCACACGTTCGTTTTCATGCCCCATGCTCGCATGTTGGCTCATGCAGTGGCGCCTTATGTGGCCAAGACTTACGGCACACGTTGGTACATGATCACGGCCTCAACGATGGATGGAAAGGCATGCGCCCAGGCGCTCCTCGATGCCGCCCACGCGCAGAAGGCTGAGATTGTCGGCGAGACCGTGACCCCGTTCGGGACGACGGATTTTGTGCCGGCACTTACTGAGGCCAAAGCGAAGCAACCCACAGCGGTCATCTTGAATCTCTATGGCTGGGACCTCGTCAACGCGCTCAAGGGGTATGGCAAACTGGAAATGGCCAAGG
>DASUXH010000150.1:0-2249 GCA_036378015.1 Nitrospira sp.
TAAACATACGCCTATAACCAGACCTTTGCTTGGGGCCATTCTCGAGCAAAAATTCGGCCTCGCGGAGGCTAAACTGCTGGAAGCCTTGAACATCCAGCAGACAAAAGGCGGCCGTCTCGGCGAAGCCCTGCTCAAGATCAGGGCCATTGAAGAGGATCTGCTTCTCCAGGCGCTCGCCATTCAGTTCGACATGCCCTGGCTGCCCCATTTAGATGTTGCGCAAGTCGATCATCAATGGATCAAGAAGGTGCCAATCCATTTTGCGCGACGGTATCGGGTGTTGCCGCTGAAAGTGGACGAGGGAGTGATTGTCGTGGCCACCACCGATCCCTTGGAAACGGCGGCGCTCGACGATCTCCGACTGCTGCTCGGCATGCCGGTCAAAGCCGTATTGACGAGCGCCATGTCTCTGATGTCCTGTCTTAATCGTGCCTACGACGAGGCGGCCAGTCCGACCGGTGCCGAGCAGGTCATGGAGGACATCGCTGCCAGCGAGAATCTGGACAAGATCGCGCATGAACTGGACGAACCGCAAGATTTGCTGGATGCCACCGATGAGGCCCCGATCATCCGACTGGTCAATTCCGTCCTGTTCCAAGCCGTCCGTCAGCGCGCGAGTGACATTCATTTTGAATCCTTCGAGCGAGGCCTCGTCGTCCGCTACCGCATCGACGGCGTGCTCTATCCGATTTTGACGCCACCCAAGCATCTGCAGTCGAGCATTATTGCCCGCCTGAAAATCATGGCGGGGCTCAATATTGCGGAAAAGCGGCTGCCTCAGGACGGACGGTTTGCCATACGAACCGCCGGCAAAGACGTCGACCTTCGTGTTTCAGTCCTTCCCACATCGCATGGCGAGCGGGTGGTCCTGCGTTTGCTCGAAAAGGAAAATCGGCTGCTCAATCTCTCCGAAATGGGCTTTTCCCCGGAACGGCTGCATACCATTCAACAACTCATTCATCTCACGCACGGAATTCTTCTCGTCACCGGACCGACCGGGAGTGGGAAAACGACCACCTTGTATGCGGCATTGAGCGAAATCAATGCGCCGGACAAGAACATCATTACCGTCGAAGACCCCGTCGAATATCAACTTCTTGGCATCGGACAGATGCAGGTGAACCCCAAGATCAATCTGACGTTCGCGGCGGGATTGCGCTCGATTCTGCGTCAGGACCCTGACGTGATCATGATCGGAGAAATCCGCGACCGAGAGACGGCCGAAATCGCCATCCACGCCTCTCTCACCGGGCATCTGGTGTTTTCGACGCTGCACACCAACGATGCGGCCAGCGCCGCCACGCGGCTGATCGACATGGGCATTGAGCCGTTTCTCGTGGCTTCCTCCGTAGTCGCGGTGCTCGCCCAACGGCTGATTCGTAAGGTGTGTCCCGATTGCAAGCAAGCGTACCAGCCCGATGACGAGGAACTGATCAGGCTCGGTGTCGTGCCCGGAAAAAGCAAGCCGACGTTTTACCGTGGCCCCGGATGCCCGGCTTGCACGCAGACCGGCTATCGCGGACGTACCGGCATTCACGAGTTGCTCGTACTGGACGACGAAATTCGCCGGTTGATCGGCAGTAAGTCCGACGCCGCCGCCATTCGGCAAGCCGCGGTGTCACGGGGCATGGTGCTGTTGAAAGAGGAAGCTGCAGAAAAAATATTTGCCGGCGTCACGACGACCGAAGAGGTCATGCGCATGACGCAGCAAGAGGTCGAGGTGTAGTCGCATGCCGGTCTACCAATATAGAGGGTATAAAGCAGACGGTGCCTCTGCCATTGGTATTGTCGACGCGGAAAGCCCCAAAGTGGCCCGCCTCAAGCTCCGCAAAGACGGCGTCTTTCCCACAGAGATGGCCGAACAGGAAGGTGCGACTCGGGCCATAACGAGCCGGTCGGAACCGGCGCCCGGCGCCAGCCACGGACGGTCCCAGACATTGACGGTCACCGATGTCGCCTTGATGACGCGGCAACTGGCCACGCTGTTGGTCGCCGGTCTGCCCCTGGTCGATGCCCTTGGCGTCCTCATGGACCAGACCGAAAAAAAGCGATCAAGGGACTGATTGCGGATGTGCGGGAAGCCATTCGTGGAGGTGCGTCGTATAGTGCGGTACTCGAACGATATCCACGGGATTTCTCTTCCATTTATGTCCATATGGTGCGTGCCGGTGAGGCCAGCGGCGCTCTCGATCAGATTCTGTTCCGTTTGGCCGAGTTCCTGGAAAAACAATTGGCCCTCAAACACAAAG
>DASUXH010000151.1:0-3902 GCA_036378015.1 Nitrospira sp.
CACCTTTATCAACGGGGTCTGCGATGTCCTTTGAAGAGCCAGCCGAAAGCTCATTCAGTGGGTTGCAGTTGCGGTTCATCGTGGGAAGTGATAGGAGATACAGGCGTTGATAGAGGGACGATTCGATGCCAACCACCACACAATTGGTCATCAGTAGCCAAAGCCGTCCAGGCGTGATGGCGCAAGTCGCCTCCGTACTGGGAGAGGCAGGCGTCAACATCAAGGCCTTTTCCGCTCCCGAAGTCACCGGCACCGGCAAACTGAGGCTCCTGGTCGCCGATCTCGACGGGGCTCGCATGGCCTTACGGACGGCGAAAATCAAGTTCACCGAGGAAACCGCGCTCCTTCTGAGTTTGGAAAACAAACCGGGAGCGCTGAACGAGGTGGCTGATCTCTTGACTCAGGCGCGCCTCAACATCAAGTGCGGCTATTGCACCCCTTCAAGGGAAGGGAAACGCGCGATCGTCGTCCTGACCGTTTCGAATATCGAGAAGGCTCTTTCCATCCTCCGAAATCAATCGCTCGACGAGTTCTAGAGAAGGTGCGGGCTCTCACTGACTCGCTCGGAGTCGAGCGCCGTTCGGGACCTGTGCGACCGATAGGTTTGACGACATGACCATGCCCGGCGGTCGTATTCCTGCCCCGGCTCCTCCGTTCTTTGCCTCCATTCTTCTCGTCGCTCTCGCCGCCGGATGTAGTAGTCCGGCCCCAAAACCTGTCTACTTCCCTGGCTACCCCATCGGTTACGTCGAGCAGGGGACGGCCTCATGGTATGGACCGGGATTCCATGGGAACAAGACGGCCAATGGCGAGCGATATGACATGCACAAGCTGACGGCCGCCCATCGGACGCTCCCGCTCGGTTCCATTGCCGTCGTCCGGTCAGCCACGACAGGCAAAGAGGTCACGATACGGATCAACGACCGTGGGCCATTTGCCAAGGGCCGTGTTCTCGACCTCTCCTATGCCGGCGCCAGAACGCTGGGCATGATAGGGCAGGGGACCGACCAAATCGAACTTCGTGTGATCGGATTTCAAGGCAGGGCATCGGACATGGGGTTCCTCAGGGTCCAAATCGGGTCCTTTGCCGAGCCTCAAAACGCGACGACGCTCTTGCAACGTGCCCAACGGATTTATCCGGGAGGGCGGATTCAAGCGGTGGACCTTCCTAATGGAAGGCGATACCGTGTTCAGGTGGGGGAGTTCAAGACGGAAACTCAAGCGGAGTCAGCAGCCACAAAGCTGGAAGCAGATTTGGCCGTCGACTCCTTTGTTTTTCGGGATGATAGCTAAGATTCCAAATATAAGCCAATGATTTTATGGCGAGTTTTGCTGAAGTGCTTGCCCCCTATTCGGGCCTATGATAGATGTACACCTCATGAAAACTACACCCCCCTTTGATGCCTTCCACGTCGACCTAGGTCGTTCTCCCATGTGCCTCTCCTGTCCCATCGCCGGTAGCAGCCCTCTGATGTCTCGCGTTCGGACGAGCGTGCCCGTGATCCGTCCCTAATCCGGAACTTCTATGGATATTGCGATTCTGCTGGGACTTATTGTTCTTTCAGCCGTGATTTCAACGGCGGAGATCGGTTTTTTTGCCGTCAATGAGACCAAACTGCGGGCATTGGCCCAAATTCATAACCATCGGGCCAAGATGGCGCTGCATTTGCGCAGCGACCCGCAAAAGCTTCTGGCCACCATTCTCGTCGGGGACCGGCTGGTCGGTACCGCCATCCCGATGTATGCGACGTTTTTGACTTTAAATACCTATGGAGCGGATCGGACCTTTTTCGATGATACGATTGCGGTCGTCGTCGGGCTCCTCACCTTTGTTCTTCTCGTCTCCGTGGATGTGGTTCCCAAGACATTGGCGGCCAAATTTGCGGTGCCTGTCACCATAAACATGGCCTACCCGGTGTACGGTGTCCAATTCCTGCTCAGACCCATCCTGGCGGTCATGGTGCCCTTCATCCATAAGGTGACCGGCGGAAAGGGATTGACCCTGCCCCTGGTGACCGAAGAAGAGCTCAAAATCATGCTCGACGAAGGCGGAAAGGCCGGCGCCATCGAGGTTGAAAAAGTGAAGATGATCAAGAACGTCTTCCAATTGAAGGATATCACCGCTGAAGACGCGATGACGCCCCGTCTCTACGTCTTTTCATTAGACGGCAACTTACGGCTCAAGGAAGCGCAGGAGCTCCTATACAACTCCAAGTATTCCCGGATTCCCGTCTACGACGGCACGCTCGATAACATCACGGGCATCCTCTATAAGAGCCGCGCGCTCACGGAACTGGCGAAGAACCAGACGGACGCCAAATTGAAGGAGATCGCCTATCCACCCATCTTTGTACCGGCCGGTAAAACAGCGGACGATCTGATGAAGCAGTTTCAGCAGGAAAAACGACACATGGCGGTGGTCGTCAACGAGTTCGGCGGTGTCATGGGCATCGTGACCCTGGAAGACCTGCTTGAAGAGGTCGTCGGTGAGATCATGGACGAAACGGACATCACGGAAGAGTTGATCAAACGCCTGGGCAAGAACCATATTCTTGTCCACGGCCGTACGGAAGTTCGCAAGGTGAATGACTTTCTCAAGGTCGATCTCGGTGATGAGGCAGTCACGATCAGCGGACTGATTCAGCAGGAACTGGGTCGCATCCCCAAAGTTGGTGAGGAACTACGGATTGGAAATTGTCGCATTCTCATCCATGAAGCCGAGCCCCGCTCCATCCGAAGCGTCCAGATCTTCCGCGAGGAAAAAGCGCACGTGGCAGTGGAAGCTCCCAACCTCAACCTCGTCAGCTAGCACCCGCGCCCGAAATTCCTTCTTCGTCAAGATGACTCTACCGATGTCTCTAGCTTGCGGCAGGCTCGCCTACCACTAAGCGTCCAGACCTTCCGCGAGGAAAAAGCGCACGTGGCAGTGGAACCTCCCAACCTCAATCTCGTCAGCTAGCCGACAGGCCACTCTCGCCGTCGGCCTCGACCAGGGCCCGAAATTCCTCCTCCGTCAAGACGGCAATACCCAGCTTCGCCGCCTGTTTCAGCTTGGATCCGGCATCCTCGCCTGCGACCACGTAGGAGGTTTTTTTGCTGACGCTGGAGGCGACGCGACCGCCGTGCCCTTCCACCAGATGTCCTGCCTGCTCTCTGGTCAAATTTCTTAGCCCACCCGTAAAGACGAATATCTTGCCCGCCAGCGAAGCCAGTGCAGAAGCCCGTTGGGGAACGTCGATGGTGAAGCCGCTGTCCACCAGGTCCTGGACGACCTGACGGTTGTGCTGTTCGGAAAAATACGACACCAGGCTCGTCGCGATTTCTGGCCCAATGGCCGCGACTCGGCGGAACCTCTCCTCATCAGCCTCCATAATGCGGTTGAGTGAGCCGAATTCGCTGGCGAGGACTTTGGCGATGTGCTGACCGACCTGCCGAATACCGAGTCCCATTATGAACCGGTCAAGCGAAACGGTTTTGCTGCGCTCGATGGCCGCCAGCAGCAGGCTCGCCGAGCGATCCGCAAATCCCTCCAGCTCGAGCAGCTGCGGTTTCGTCAACCGATAGAGGTCGGCGAGGGAGCGCACCAACGACGTATCGACCAGCTGCGCCACGGTTTTCTTCCCGAGGCCTTCGATGTTGAGCGCGTTCTTCGATGCGAAATGTTCGATGGCGCCTTTGATCTGCGCCGGACAGACTGACTGGCCGGTGCAGTAGTAGTACGCGCCCTCCTTGGCGACGTGTGACCCGCAGACGGGACAATGGTCGGGCATCTGGAAGGGCTTGCCGCGGACTTCTCCCGAGACCGGCACTCGCTCAGCGATTGCCGGGATGACGTCGCCCGCCCGTTCCACCCTGACGGAATCACCGGCACGGATGTCTTTTCTTGCCACCTCATCGGCGTT
>DASUXH010000152.1:0-10272 GCA_036378015.1 Nitrospira sp.
GCCGTTTTCGTCGGACCAGTTCGATTGCATTTGGTCCCACACGGCGTTCGAGCATCTCCGCCATCCGAGGGTCACGGTGATGGAGTGCTTCCGCCTGCTGCGTCCGGGAGGCCGGATGGTCGCTCACGTGGATCTAGGAGATCATTCGTATTACGGACGCGAGCACCGCTCGCCGCTGAAGCTGTTTGACTGTCTTCGATATCCCGAGTGGCTGTGGACGCTCATGAAGTGGAATCGCAGTTCATACGTGAACCGGCTCAGGAAGTCGGAATGGAAGCGGTTGTTCGAGGAAGCGGGGTTTGTACTCAACGGTGAAGCCTGCTCGGTGAGCCAGGACGTCGACCGCGCCCTACCGGCTCTTCCCTACCTTCACAAGTATAGTCACGACGATGCCGTGACCGCAGTGCTGACCGTGTGGCTGGAAAAACCGGCCACGGCATCGGCGGTTCGTTAGCTGGTGACGGCGCCTTCGGAGGCCGAGGACACGTGCCGGGCATACTTTGCCATGACGCCTGACGTGTACCGCGGGGAGGGCAATTTGACCTTCTTGAGCCGCGCCTTGATGTCTTTCGCGGAGAGTTCGACATTCAGTTGGCGTTTGGCGATGTCGAACACGACGATGTCGCCGCTTTTGACGGCGCCGATCGGCCCCCCTCTGACGGCTTCCGGCGCGACATGACCGGCCATGAGTCCGTGGGTCGCCCCCGAAAAGCGGCCGTCGGTCAACAAGGCGACCGAGTCTCCCAATCCCGCTCCCACGATTGCAGCGGTCACACCCAACATCTCGCGCATGCCAGGCCCTCCCGAGGGCCCTTCAAATCGAATGACGACCACGTCGCCGGCTTTGATCTGTCCGGCTTTGACAGCGACGAAGGCGTCTTCTTCCCGGTCATAGACCTTGGCGGGTCCGCGGAAGTGCAACATCGAATGACCCGCGACTTTGACGACGCAGCCTTCCGGGGCCAGGTTACCCTTGAGAATCACCAGGCCGCCCGTCGCTTTGATCGGGTTCGTCAGCGGCCGCAAAACTTGCTGCGCGGCGGTCTCCACTGCGTCTTTCGCTTCTTCTCCAATGGTCCGGCCCGTCACGGTCGGTTGATTCGCGTGTAGGAGGCCGGCATCGAGCAAGCGTTTGGCCACCAGCGTCGTGCCGCCGGCCGTGTAGAGATCCGCTGCGGCAAAGCGGCCGCCCGGTTTCAAATCGGCCAGCAGAGGCACCTTGCGGTTGATTCTGTCGAAATCGTCGATGCTGAGCTTGATGCCGGCTTCGTAGGCCACGGCGAGTAGATGCAGGACGGCGTTGGTCGAACCGCCGGTTGTCGCCACGGCCGCGATCGCGTTCTCGAGCGATTTGCGGGTGATGATGTGCCTGGGACGGAGATCGCGTTTCAACAAATCCATGACCATCTTGCCGCATTCGAAGGCCACGTCGTCTTTGTGCCGGTCCATCGCGGGTACGCCGTTGCGTCCCATCGGCGAGATTCCGAGGAATTCGAATGCAATCGCCATCGTGTTCGCCGTGAACTGGCCGCCGCAGGCGCCGGGTCCAGGACAGGCATGGTCTTCGAGATCTTTCAGTTCCTCGTTCGTCATCTTGCCCGACGCGTGTTTCCCCACGGCTTCGAAGACGTCCTGGATGGTGACGTCATGGCCCTGGAACTGCCCGGGCATGATCGAACCGCCATAGAGCATCAGCGACGGTACGTTCAGCCGTGCAAGCGCCATCACGGTTCCCGGAATGGTCTTATCGCAGCCGGACAGCGCCACGACGCCGTCGAAAAGGTGTCCGCGCGCCACCAACTCGATCGAATCAGCGATCACCTCGCGGCTGATCAGCGAGGCCTTCATGCCCTCCGTACCCATCGAAATGCCGTCCGAGACGGCGATGGTGTTGTATTCAATGGGTGTACCGCCCGCCGCGCGGATGCCGGCTTTCACGCGCTCAGACAAGCGGCGAAGATGAAAGTTGCAGGGCATCACCTCGATCCAGGTATTGGCGACGCCGATGATCGGGCGTGAAAGGTCTTCGTCGGTAAAGCCGACGGCCTTCAACATCGCCCGTGCCGGCGCCCGGCCGGGACCGACGAGCAAATCGTGACTCTTGAGCTTTACATCTTTCGGCATGGAATTCCTTTTCAAACCGCGAATGTCTTCCTTCTCACCCGCCCTACTTTTTCTTTTTTTTATCCTCGTGTTTTTCCTTTTTCGCTTCCGTGTCGATCACCGTGCCTGCGGCGGCATCGATGTGCACCTCGGTGACCTTGCCGTCAGCGCCGAGGATCTCCACTTCCCACACCGTCTTGCCGTGTTTCTTTTCCAGTTCGACTTCGACGACCGTTCCCGGGACCTTTTCCATGGCAGTTTTAATCGCCTGCTCCGCCGTGATCTTGGCGTCCTTGACGAGATCGCCGATGTGGCCTTCCTTGTCGTCGCTCAAGGCCGCCGTTCCGAAGCCCAAGAACAGGCTGAGCGCCAAGAGACCTGTCAGTCCATATGCGCGCATAGAACCTCCTTTTGATGAGAGTGCGTTACTGGGCCTTCATGTTCGAGGGAGGCGTCGGGGCGGCGCCGCCGCCCGTATGCGGGTTGCCTTGCATGCCTCCTCCGTGCGGATTCATCATGTCGCCAGGCATGCTACCGTGGGCTTTGCCACCCTCTTTGTGCTGCTGCATCATCTTCTCGTGCTCGGCCTTCTCTTTGGCTCGTTGTTCGGGTGTCAACAAGGCCAGCACCTCGCGGCGCGTTTTGATCGACGTCATCCGCAGCGCGACCTGCATGTCTTCACTCTGCCGCAGCTTCGCTTCAACTGCCTTCAGGTCGGACTTCTCGTCGTCGGTCAGCGCCTTCAACTCACGCTCTGCCACCTGAATATCTGCTTCGGATTTGATGCGGGTCTTGTCGAGGTTCAGCTGAATGTCTTTGAGTTTCGTAACCTGGTCGGCTGTGAGACCGATTTCCTTTTCATGCTTCAGAAGATGGCGAATCAAATGGCCGGCGCTGCTGTGCATCATGCCCATGCCATGTCGCCCCATCATCCCATGGCCGCCGCCTCCGTAGCCGTCCTTGCCGCCCCCCTGGCCGTAGCCGGGCTCGTTGGCCGACACCGCGGCGGCTCCCATGGCCAACGTAAACGCTCCGGCCACAACGAGCGCCGAGACTTTCTGCATTCCCTTTTTCATGCGAAACCTCCTTGTGTGGACATCCTTGAGAGAAGTAGACACGACATTATCGCACAAACAAGCCGCCCTCTCCCTTCAGCCCGTTAAAGAGGAACTGAACGGCTAAGGCGGCGAGCAGCAAGCCCATGAGCCGTGTGATGATTTTTTCCGCCAGGGGGCTCATCCACCTGGCTCCGGATGCACCCAGAGCCAGGATGCCGTAGCTTGCCAGACCGACCACGCCAACGCAAGTTAGCAAGACGCCTCTATAGAGCCACGACGCCGCCTGTGCGTCCAAAAGAATAATCGTGGAGATCGCGGCAGGCCCCGCCAGCATGGGCACCGCGAGCGGTGTGATCGCAATGTCGTCTTTTGCGGCGCCTTCCGCCGTTTCGGCCGCGGTTTCCTGTACCGGCGAGCGTTGCGCACGCAACATGTCCAAGGCTACGAGCAACAGCACGAGTGCCCCGGCGACCTGGACGGCAGCGAGCGAAATTCCCAACAGCGAGAAGAGCCATTGGCCCACCAGTGCAAAGCCGCTCAAGATCATGAAGGCGACGAGGCAGGCGACGCGCGCCATGCGCAATCGTTGCGCGAGCGTGTACCGGGCCGTCATGGCGAGATAGGCCGGAACGGTGGCGATGGGATCGACGATGACGAACAGGGAGCTGAACGCCAGCACCCCATACTCGGTCGGAGTCATGCGGTCATTCGTGTTTGTCTCAGCAGTTCGGCGCGTGGATCGGGATGCGGCCCTTTGGCCATCCGCTGGTAGACAGCCCGCTCTTCTTCGGTGACGGTCGGCGGGACCACAAGCTGTAGGTGCAGAAAGAGATCGCCATGCCCTCCGCCGGCCGACGGCAGACCCTTGTCTTTGAGCCGAAGCTTGCTGTCCGCTTTACTGCCGGGCGGGACCTTGACTTTGACCGGCTCGGTCAGGGTCGGTGCCATGACATCAGCGCCGAGCGCCGCTTCCCATGGATAGACGGGCAGGGTCACATGAATATCACTGCCCTCGCGGCGAAAGACGGGATCCGGCTTGATTCTGACGAACAAGTAGAGGTCGCCGCGCTTTCCGCCGTGCGATCCCAGCTGGCCTTTGCCCCCGACGCGAACGCGCGTGCCTTCTTGGACGCCGGCTGGAATTTTGACCTCGATGGTCTTCAATTCGGTCGTGGAGCCTGAGCCAAGGCAGGTCTGGCAGGTTCGCCCACGCACCGTGCCGGTACCCTGACAGGTCGGACAGGTGACCGGTTCGCGCAAGTTGATCCGCTTGGTGACGCCCGTCAGCACTTCCCGTAGAGTGAGTTCGACCTCCGCCTCCAAATCCTCGCCGGGCACGGAGGATCCCCGTGACCCGCCGGCGCGACCAGCGCCCCGGAAAAGATTTTCAAAGATATCCGAGAAGGCTTCGCTGTTGAAGTCGGCGCCGCCCCCCCCGGGTCCCGCTTGATCCCAGCGGAAGCCTTGCGGACCGCCGCCGCCCTGCTGGCGCGCCTTTTCATAGGCCTCGGCCTGCTCCCATTGGGCGCCGTATTGATCGTATTTCTTTCGTTTGTCCGGGTCGGAAAGGACTTCGTTGGCCTCATTCAGTTCTTTGAACTTTTTTTCCATCTCGGCTTTCTTTGAACCGGAATGGAGGTCGGGATGGTATTGGCGGGCAAGCCGCCGATAGGATTTTTTGATGTCGTCGGCAGAGGCTGTACGAGGAAGACCAAGGACTTGGTAGAAATCACGTGGAGTCGTGGCCATGACTTAGAACGGTAATTCCGATTTTAGCAAAATCAACATCATTCGCTCATCCCGCTACTTCTCGTTTCGCGCGCGCCATCAATTTGCAGTACGAGCAGATCTCTGCCGTGGTCGGTTGTCCGCAGGCGCTGCAGGGATGGAGCATGGCCCGGTCCCGTTCGGTCATGGCGGAGGGAGGAGCCATCTTCCCACGTTGCTTCTCGAGAAACCCCCAGTAAAAATATTGCTTCGTTCCCGGAGACTCGGTTTCCAGCCGGTTGAGCACCTCCTTGTACAGGAGCGTGCGCGCACCCTGCGCCATCGGACATTCGTCGACGATGTACTCGATCCTGTTCAGGACGCAATAGGCGGCCAGTTCCCGTTCGGACAGACGGTACAGCGGTTTGACCTTCTTTGCGAATCCCTCGACTGAAGCAGGGAGCGTCGGCCCTTGCTTTTCCAGATACTCCTCCTGCCAATGCAGGACGTTGCCGAGCAAGCGGGCGGCTTCATCGTCCAGGTTGTGGCCGGTCGCCATCACGTCATAATCCTGTTCGACTGCGGCGCGGTTGAATTGGTAGCGTTTGATGGTGCCGCATGTCGAGCAGGTAGGGCGATGAACCAACTGGGCGAGCTCCTTGATGCCGGCCCCCTCTTCCTGTTCCACGGTGTGTGTGCGTAAGGCCGCCCCGAGCGGAATGGCGACTGTGTCGGCAAAGTTGCGAACCATGTGATAGGAGCGTTCCGAATAGCCGCCGATCCCCAAGTGAACGTAGAACCCATCGGCTTTGTAGCCGAGCTTGAGCAGAATATCCCAGAGGGCAAGACTGTCCTTCCCCCCTGACACCGCCACGAGAATGCGGTCATCTTTGCCGAACATCTTTTCGGACTTGATGCCTCGTACTACCTGGTCATGAACAAACGTCGTGAAGCAACCCTTGCAAAAGGCCGCATGGTGCCGGGGAATCTTGATGACCGCTTTGGTCTTACATTTCGTGCAGTTCATGCGTCGATGATACGGGCGGGATTGGGAGGATTGCAAACAGCAACTCTTGTCAGACCGTTGCTCCTCAAATTCCCCTCATTTCTTTACAAGCCGTGCCCATTTGCTACAGTTCAACAAGCTGGCCTCACAATGCCGTATGCAATGTCCGAGCTGTCAAAACGATCTCGTCGAAATTCCAACGCTTCAAGGGCCGCAGCTCGACGTCTGTCCTCGCCAACATGGGCTCTGGCTGGATGTGGGAGAGGTCAACCTGTTTGTAGAGAACTACAAGGCACTTCACCAGGGATTGCAGGCCGCTGCCACAGGAACTATCGCGGCACAACCAACCACCTGCCCAAAGTGTGGCGGCCTGTTGGATCCAGAATCGGTGCTTGCCACGGCGTTCCTGGAGTGTCGTGCCTGTCACGGATGGTGGCTTCCCAAAGGCAGCCTCACCCATCTGAACGCAACAGCGCGCGGTGAAGGCGCCCAGATCCGTTTTGACGAGGTGGAATTTTATCATCGAGCCGAGAAGCGGTCGTTGCAGTCACAAACGAGGGAAGCCGGAGATGCTCGTCGTCGACCTGGGCCGCGCACCCAACAGGTATGGTTCTGGACTCTGTTCCTGTCCATAGGCCTGGTCTTCGCCGGCCTCATCGTGGCAGCCGGTCTTCGGAAAACCGTGGCGTCAGAGTTGTGGGGCATGCCCCCGGACGGCACATGGGTGTTCCTGGCTTTCGGCATCCTCGCGGGCATGGGACTCTCGGCGTACGGGTTCGTCGTCAACAACCGAAAGCGAGTCATTGAAAGCATCCCCACCTCGGCTGTCCGGTCATTGGCGGTAGGTCTGGTGGAGGTGAGTGGCCGCGCGCAGTCCGAAGGGGTACCGTTACGGGCGCCGTTCAGCGGACTGCCCTGCGTATTCTATTCTTATGCAGTCGAAGAACGCCGCCGATCAGGCAAAGAGACCAGATGGGAAACGATTGCGGAGGGTACGTCCGCGGAGCCTTTCTACGTACAGGATGAGACCGGCAGGGTGCTCGTGATCCCGTTTGATGCCCAGTTGATCCTACAGGACGAAAGGACCACTAGGAGCAATTGGATGGGCACCCTGCCCGAAGAAACCATTCTCGGGCTTTTGAAGTTGGGCATTGCAGTTGACGGATGGTTTGGTGAAAAGACCATCCGCTGCAGCGAGACGTGTATCCTGCCCGAGGAACGCGTCTACGTCATGGGGGCTGCCCAAGAACACCGGGGTGGCGGCGACAGCACGGAGAATTCCGCGTCACTGTATATCGGCAGCAGTAGGGACCATGCATTCATCATCTCCGATCGGAGCGAGAAAGAGTTGCTCTCGCGCCTGCAATGGCAGCTCTGGGCATCCATCGGCGGAGGACCTGCTCTGACGCTCCTCTGCCTGCTGCTGATGTTCAAGCTTTACGGGACGGTTCAATAGTCTTTCACCAGGAGTGTGAGATATGAACGGTACATTATTGGTTGGCATTCTGCTGATGTTCGGAATCGTCGGCATCATGGTGTATGTCGTCGGGATCTACAACACGTTGGTTCGGCTTGCCAACAACATCGACAAGGCATGGTCGAACATCGACGTCATCCTCAAGCAGCGTCACGATGAACTTCCGAAACTCGTGAAGGTGTGCAACAGTTACATGAGCCATGAACGGGAAACGCTGGAAAGCGTCACGAACGCACGAAGCGTGTATGGCCGCAGCACCAGCGTCGACGAGAAGGCGAAGGCGGAAAATCAGCTCACGAGGGCGTTGGGCAGACTATTCGCGGTCGCCGAGCAGTATCCGGATCTCAAGGCGAACCAGGAATTTCTCAACGTCCAACAGCGGATTTCTGCTCTCGAAAATACCATCGCGGACCGTCGCGAGTTTTATAACGACTCGGTCAATCTCTACAATATCCGCATCGAACAGATACCCGCCGTGTGGGTGGCGCAGCAGATCGGTTACCGGGCAAAACCCTTGCTGACGGTTGCGGAGTCGGATCGGACTGACGTCGAGCTGGCCTTCGCCAACCGCGCCGCGTAGAGTGACTTCCTCCTGCGCCGAGGCAACTCACACTGCCGAGAGCATCCGCACTTCCCGTTGAGGGAAGGGAATCTCAATATGAGCCGTCTGGAAACGTTCGACGAGCATCTGGTTGAGCTCCCCTTGAATTTTCGCAAGCTCCGCAACCGGTACCCAGGGATCGATTGAGATGGTGATTCCTGAATCTCCGAGCTGCGAAATGCCCACCGCGGGCCCGGGATCTTTGAGGACACCGGGATTCGAGTCCAAGATGGAGCGGACGAGCGCGAGCGCTTCCGTGAGGTTCGTGGAATAGGCCACGGTGACCGCGAGGTGTAATTGGCGAATGTGGCTGAAGTTGTGCAGGATTTCCCCCACAATCTTCCTGTTGGGGATGACCACCCGTGAACGATCGGGATGCACGAGGGTCGTGGTGAACAAGTCGATGGTGAGGACATCGCCCTGCACGCCGAGCAGCGAAATATGTTCGCCCACCCGGTAAGGCTTGGTAAAGATGATGGAGAGGCCGGCAACGACGTTGCTCAACACGCCTTGCAGCGCCAACCCCACGCCCAGTCCGGCAACGCCGATTCCGGCCAATAGCGGGGCGATTTGCACTCCCAACTGACCCAGCGCCGCCATCGCGGTAAAGACCAGAATCAGGACCTGGACACCTTTGACCAGCAGCATGCGAATCGGCGGTTCCATGTCGTGACGCTCGAGCCACCGGTTTGCGAAATTCCCAGCCCATCGAGCGACGAGCGCGCCCACCGTAAAGACCAGGACGGCCCCCAAGACTTGAAACCCGTATCGAATAACGTATTCGGTGATGAGATCCACTGTCGGCATGAAAACACCTCCCGCCGTTGATGTGAGTTAGTTTTGCTCGAAAAAGTACTTGAAACTGATGTTGGGATAGATGGCGCGGATATCGTCCTGCCCTGCGACGGTAAACATCACGCCGATGGCGCCGACAAGCTTTGCGCCCGACTCATAACGTGCGAAGGTGTACTCGAGGCCGGGCTGAATCCCGACAAGCCAGAAGGCGGTCGGCGTCGTATTGACCGCATGGCCATCCAATCTGCTATTGAACTGTTGCATCGTCGCCAACTCCACGAGATAACCGAATCCCGTCTTCTGGTTGAGGACGTGCTCCAACGCTAGATGCGTGCTGAGCAAATCCCCTCCATAGACGGTCACGCCCGGCTCCGATCCCGATCCGGGGAAATTATAGGAATAGTACACATTACCCGTGATTCGAAACGGTTCGATATTTTTCCGAACGAGAATGCCTTCCGTCACGGCAACGGCGCCAAAGCGGCTCGAGGGTACGCGCGAGAGCGGGGTGAATCCACCCGGAATTTCCGGTGTGCCGAACCAGCGGTTTGTCGGGAGGGACAAGCGGCTGTAGATGGCGACGGAAGGTTTCCACGTGTCGGGGTCCTGCACAACGGGCCGGTATTTGACGATGAGGTTGGTCGTGCCGATGCCAGACCCGGACGTTCGCCCATCAGGCTCCGGAGTGCTGGAGGTCCAATAGACGGCCGAGATACCTAGTCCTACCATCACATGGCGGGTGAGTCCATAGTACACGGTGACCGCCGGCATGACGGCGTCAGGACTGAACGGGGAGGCGACAGTCTGGGACGTCGTGGTGCGTTGAGACTCGCCGGATCCGATCATGCCTTGAACGTATGCCCGTAGGAACCACTGCCCTTGGCGTGTCACATCCGGACTCGACGTAAATGATGTCCCGTGCGTCGGCGGATTCCAGCTTTGTCGGTATTTTGCCAATTCCTCGGCCGTCGGGACCCAGTCGAGTGCGGGGGCGTCCATCCCCTGAGGAAGGACACACATCGTTACGAGTGTTGCACAACCGGCGGCGAACCGCACGAGATTGAGAAGCATCGGGTGTACCAAACGATGATGAGAAACGGGCACGATTATACTTTGGCTTAAGGCACTACATGTGAACTTTGGCACTTAGAGTGTTTGTCCTACGAGCCGTATCATTCCTCATACACGAATACACGTCAGGCGAACATTTCCGGGAATGAGTCCCCAGAAATCACAAGGTTGTGACCATTCTGCGGTGGCTACTTCGGCATGCGGCTTGCCGCTAGTCCATTTTGGATACGTGCGACGTCCTTTCGAAAACCTTAAAGTGGCGAAATAGATGCAAATCATGTCCTCCACCTTCCCGATCAAGAAAGTTCTGCTCGGAAGAAATGCGCTTGGGCGAAAATATTTGGCTGGCTCCCTCTTGGCACTTGCGGCGTTTGCGATCCGCATGCTGCTCGATCAACGCAAGCAGGTCGAAGCGGAACTCAAGGCCATTGCGTGGCTGCTCCGCGAAGGGAGG
>DASUXH010000153.1:0-4688 GCA_036378015.1 Nitrospira sp.
GTGAACAATAGTCCCTTCGCCGGACGCGAAGGCCGGTTTCTGACATCCCGTCACTTGCGGGAGCGCCTGTTCAAAGAGCTGGAAACGAACGTTTCGCTGGGGGTTCAGGAGACGGACAGTCCGGACCGGTTTCTGGTCGCAGGCCGCGGAGAACTGCACCTGGCCGTGTTGATCGAACAGATGAGACGCGAAGGCTACGAGCTACAAGTGTCACAGCCGGAGGTCATTCTACATCGGGACGGCGACAGGGTGACCGAACCCTATGAAGAGTTGACGATTCAGGTGCCGGAAACGTACCAGGGGGCCGTGATCGAAGAAATTGGGAAGCGGCGCGGGGAAATGCGTCACATGAAACTGGTGCATTCGGATGCCGGCCCGAGCGAGATGCACCTCGAATATCACATTCCCACCCGAGGCATCATGGGTCTGAAAAACGTCTTGCTCGCTAAAACCCGCGGTACCGTCATCATGCACCACGTCTTCAAGGCCTATGAAGCCGCGAATGAACAAGACCTCCTGATCGCGCCACACGGCTCACTCTGTGCGTTCGAAGACGGCACGAGCACGGCGTATGCCCTCTTCATGACCCAGGAGCGAGGCGTGATGTTCATCGGCCCCGGCGTGGAAGTCTACCGTGGCATGGTCGTGGGCGAAAACAGCCGTGACGAAGACCTTGACGTGAATGTCTGCAAAGAAAAACACCTCACGAATATGCGCGCCTCAGGCTCTGATGAAGCTCTGATCTTGACGCCACCACAGGAAATGTCCCTCGAATTTGCTTTGGAATATCTCGGGCCGGACGAGCTGGTCGAAGTCACCCCCAACAGCTTGCGTATTCGAAAGCGGCTCCTCCATCCTGAAGATCGGCGCAAAGCCAGGAAAGCGGCCAAGTAAGCGAAGGGGCAAAGACTCTCTCCTTCTTCGATGCGCATCAAGAAGAAATCCCCTAAACCCTCCGCCAAGCGCCCGCCGTTGTACTTTCTCGGCTTTCGTGGAAGTCCTCCCATGCCTGAGGAGCTCACCCTCTGGTACGACCAGGCATATGGCGGACCTCTAAAAATTGTCCAGGAGGGGCAGTCGCCTGATTCGTGGCAGGTGAGACACGGCGCGTGGAGCGCCCACGTTGTCATCCCGCTGCCCCCCACGCATACCGCCGGCTTGGTGGATCATTTGTCGTGGGAGCATGACAAGATCGGGGCGGTCGCTCCAGCGGTCACGCCTCCACGAGAGATCCCGGACACCTTGCTCCTTGCGGCGCGCATCGCTCGCGGTTTGACGTTGTTAATGCAGGGGACGGCATATGACATCATCACACAGCAGTACCTCAATCCATCCGATTGGCAGGATCGAAGCCTCACGGCCTTCATGGCCGACGACCATATACTCGTGACCGAAGACGATCAGGCCAAACCGGACGCCCTTTGGTGCTACACCCTCGGGCTCTCGAAATTCGGCTATGATGAGTTGGAGGCGTTCATCCCTCAGGGCGTTTCTGATCGAACGGCGAAGGCCATCCTCGCGGAGTCGGCCCAGGAGGTCATTCGATTGGGTCAATCGCCAAAGGTCGGCGCATCGCTGGCCCTCCCCCTTTCAGACCGGACGGTCACGATTGCCAATCATCGAACGGCCGCGCCCGGAGGACGCATGCTGGGCTTTCGCGAGCTGCAGTGGTCGTAGCCGAACCGCCTATACGCACTACGGTTTAGCTACAGCCTCTTCCTCTCCGAATCGGGCGTTTGCGGTCTGATTGCCGTCCATCGTCGGCATGCAGGGGCCGGTTGACCCATCACAAGACCCGCTCGCCATTCCTGGGAAAAGGGGCCATCATTCGTCGTCACCGCAAGTGTCACGATGGTCCCAAGAGGATAACTGGCTTGGCAAGTCGAAACCCCGCAATTGATGCAGCACCTCCCTGAACCGGTCTTCTGCCTTCCTATGCCATTGTAATCTCAAAGAAGTGAGGCCAAGGTAGTGGGTAATACTCGTCTGATCACCAGTGCCCCAATCTGTCCTCCCTGCTCGACTTGGTGACATCCTGTCAGAAATCCACAGAAAATCCTAGGTCTTCCGGACCGTTGACAAGCTTTTCGGCCGCAGGGTAGAAAATCTACGGTTTCTTAACATGGCCTAAGATCGGGCTTTAACCTGCGAAGGAGGAAAGTGATGAGCGACGTAGCCCCGGAAATCAAGGTGGGTGATGCAGCCCCCGACTTTAATCTCAAGGACCAGGACCAAAAGGACGTGAAGCTCAGCGACTATCGAGGGAAAAAGAACGTCGTTCTGTGCTTTTACCCGTTGGATTGGAGCCCAGTCTGCCAGGGAGAAAATAAGTGCCTGAGCGACGACTTCCCAAAGTTTCAAAATTCGAATGCCGAACTCTTCGGCATTAGCTGCGACAGCTTCTTTTCACACAAAGCCTGGGCGGACTCCATGGATCTCAAGCACCGCCTGCTGTCCGATGTGCACCGGACGACGGCGAAGTCGTATGGCCTCTATTTCGAGCCGTTGAACTGCTCGAAGCGCGCTACCGTGATTGTCGATAAGAACGGCAAGGTGGCGTATGTGAAGGTCCAGGAAATCAAAGTGGCGCGGGAAGACAAGGACATCCTCGCGGCATTGGCAAAATTGAATTAAGCAGATTTGAAGAAGAGCCCGCCGAATCTGCGGGCTCTTCTTTTTTTACCCCTATGTCTGGAATCGTCGAAGACGTTAGCGACGCCAACTACAAGGAGTTCACGGACAGCTCCGGCGCCGTGGTCGCCTATGGTTTGGCCACTTGCGAACCCTGCAAGACCTACGATCCGATTCTGGAAGACGCCGCTGCCAGGTTCCCAGACATCAAAATCGGCAAGGCCAAGATGCATGTCCCCGGCCGATGCCGGGAAATTAAGAAAACCCACAGCTTCGAGACCTACCCCACCACACATTTTTTCTCCAACGGCAAATTACTATTGGTCCGCGAAGGGGTGGTGGAAAAAGCTGAACTGGCGGCGCTTATTTCGGATTACCTGCTCAAGTAATCGCCATCTGGAGAAGCGGCTCCAATCCCTTGAACCGGTTCCTCTCATGAACCTGCAGACGCTCGGCTCGTTTCCGTTCACTAGTTTCTTCAACATACGCACGGGACCAATCCAGTCATCAGGACCGGATCGGCCCGGGCACCACGGCTTCTTAGAGTGACCGCAGGAAATTCAAGACATGCTGCTTGTCGGGTTCGCTGAGGTTGTTAAATCCCGTCGTGACCTGATTGGCCTCCGAAGCCGGATAGGCCCCGCTCGCGGGACTCGCATGGGCCCTAATGGCTTCCAGCAGATTCTTCGTCCGTCCGTCGTGCAGAAAGAAAATCCTTTTCCCCAGTCCCCATAACGGAGCCGTGCGGAATTCGTCGCCGCGCGCGTTGCCCTGACTCACGTCGTCGGCCAACCCTGGTCCCATGCCATGGAGGACGAGGTCCGAATACAGATTTACATCTTTGTTCTGCAACGCCGTAACGGCCACCTTCCCGGTGTGGAGTGCCGGCGTATGACAAAGGACACATCCGACGTCGTTGAAGAGTTTTCTGCCGCGGATGATCGTGTCGGTGTCGGGCACGGGCGTCGCCGGGGCCAACATTCGCGCGAACACGGCGAACTTCACCACATCGCTTGGGACGTCCAACGGACCGGCAGCGGTCCAAGTGGTCGAGCTTTCCGGCGTCCCATTGATCCGGCAGCCTGGCGACTCATCGCGTTCATGGGGAAATAGATCGTTCGTCACGCCCTGTTCCACGTTGTAGGCTTCCCCCGAAAACACTTCGAGTGATTTGTTCTGGGCTTTCCAACCAAATCGGGTAACCGTTCCATCGTTGCCGCTCGTGTTGACCCGGCCAGTGATGCCCATTGACTGTTTGCTGGCATTATTCGCCGCCATGTTGGCCAGGATCGTACTATCATCAATCGACTCGATTAGCCCAGCTCCGAAGAGTGGTGTCGGAATCCGGAAGATGAGATTCTGAGCGGCAACTGCAGTTCGAAAGTCCGGTTGATGGAGGAAGCAGCCTGGCGCGTCCGACCGGCCGGTGATCGTGAAGAGCGCGTGCACGCCGCCATCGGCCGTCCCATCCGGGTTGAATTTGAACCGCACTTCTCTCACGGGCCCGTCCTTCTGAATGAAGGAGGGCACTTCGTTGACGGCACCGGCTTTTGTCGCCATTGTCACTTGTGGATTGATCGCAGGACTACTTCCACCAACGTCCGGATGCGCATGGCAGCCGGCGCAACTGTCTAAATTAAATCGTGGACCAAGTCCAACCTCGGTGTTTGGAATCGTGCCCTGGACCGACGCCACCTCTTCGAAGGCCTCTTTGCCGACGCCGAAGACACGCTGTTGTAGCGTGGACAGATTCGGCAGCATCCCGCCGGCGCCGGCCCCACCGCCTCGCACGCCCGGATCGCTGGCAGTGAAGCTTGCGAGCTGCGAAAGCACCTCGTTCGCACTTGAGACCGCGACAAGCCCCATAGCCGCGATGAGCAGCATAGCGCGAGGCCGTGAGAGAACAGACATGGGGTCCTCCTTGTGGTGACAGGGACGCTCAGTTGAGGCGGGTTTCTCATGGCGGGCTCCCCTGAGCACAAGGTGTGCCGTTTGGATCGCTGTCTATCGTGATCCCTAAGCTATTGCAGAAGGTCAACTTTTATGAACGTGATGAC
>DASUXH010000154.1:0-3695 GCA_036378015.1 Nitrospira sp.
TAGGAGGAAAAAACATGGGAGAACCGGAAATCCGCGGGGCGTTGGACCTGCACTGGTCTGCGTCTGCAAATGGAAACCTCGAAGCGGAGCACGACATATACGACGACAATGTGCTCTGTGAATACCCGCAATCAGGCGAGCGAATCCTTGGCCGACGCAATTTGCAGGCCTTGCGGAGTCATCATCCCGGAAAGCCGTCCGGCTTCAATCTTAGGCGAATTCTCGGGAACGAGGATCTCTGGATCACGGAATACACAATCACGTACCAGGGCCGACCAGCATACAAAGTGAGCATTATGGAATTCCGCAATGGCAAGGTCGTGCACGAGACACAGTATTTCGCGGATCCCTTCGAGGCGCCGGGCTGGCGGAGGCAATGGGTCCAGCAGATCGCGTGACGCCACACTTAGGATTAGGAAATTTGCATGCTCGCTGCCGAAAGAACATGACGAATCCCATTCTAGTCACCGGCGCGGCGGGCCGCGTCGGCGCCGTAGGGCGCACGGTCACTGAAGTGCTGTTGAAACAAGGCAAAGCGGTGCGTGCCATGGTGCGAAGTGAAGACGAACGCGCGCAGGCGTTGCGCGACATGGGTGCGGAGGTCGTGGTCGGCGATCTGCTCGATCTCGATTCGATGCATAGGGCGATTGCCGGTTGCGAAACGATGTACTTCGGCATGTCGGTTTCGGATGCTTATCTGGCCGCCACGGTCAATGCGGCGGCGGTGGCGAAACATCACGGTGTGAAGGCGTTCATCAATATGTCGCAGATGACAGTTTCACAGATGAGCATTACCGAAACCACCGCGAGCCCGCAGCACAAGCTGCACTGGCTCGCCGAGCAGGCGCTGAACTGGTCCGGTCTGCCGGTCGTGCACGTGCGGCCGACACTGTTTCTCGAAGGCTTCTTCCTGATTTTCACTTCGGATTCGGTCAGGGAATCAAATCAGATCAGACTCCCGTTCGGGGAAAGCAAGACTTCGCCGGTGGCAGCGGAAGACGTTGCACGTGTGGTCGCCGGGCTGCTCGCCAATCCGCAGCCGCATATCGGCAAGATCTATCACCTGACCGGTCCGCAGTCCGAGAACATGTATTTCTATGCACAGGAGTATTCGCAGGCGCTTGGCCGCACGATTACCTATCAGGACATTCCGCTCGAGCCGTGGCGGGACGCACTGATCGAGCGCGGCTTCCCGCTTCACCTGGTGAACCACCTCGCGACAATGGCCGATCTGCACCGCGCGGGACGCTACGACCGGATGTCGGACGACGTGCTCACGCTAACGGGGCAAGGACCGCTGAGCGTGCAGGAGTTCGTGAGGAAGAATGCAGCGATATTCACCGCGTCGGCAAAAGAAGCGATTTCGGTGAACGCCTAGGACGAAAGAATATGGCAAGTCTGAGGTACGACAAAGAGATCACTGCACTTCTCGTCATCGATCCGTACAACGACTTCATTTCCGAGGGAGGCAAGATATGGGATCGCCTGAAGGCTGTTGCAGAAGCAAATAACTGCGTGCCCCATATGATGCAAGTCCTCGATGCTGCGCGAAAGGCGGGGCTTCGCGTCTTCTATGCGCTGCATCATCGTTACCGTCAAGGCGACTACGAGACCTGGAAGTGCATTGCGCCGATTCAGAAGGCAGCCTGGTCGCACAAAACCTTCGAATACGGCACGTGGGGCGGCGAGATCCGCACCGAATTCGCACCTCAACCCGGCGAAATCGTGGCGCTTGAGCATTGGTGTTCCAGCGGCTTTGCCAATACCGATCTGGATTTGCAGCTCAAGAAACACGGCATTCATAAGCTCATCGTCATGGGACTGATAGCGCACACCTGTGTGGAAGCCACGGTTCGTTATGCCGCTGAGCTTGGCTACGACGTCACGATGGTGAAGGATGCGACGGCGGATTACTCGAATGAAGAGATGCACGCCGCTCTCGACATCAATATTCCAAATTACGCCAGTGCCATCATGACCACCAATCAAGTCGCCGACTCGATCGCTTCTTTGAGCATCAGTGATCGGTGAGGTGCAAGGTCATGAGCAACAAAATGAGACTCGCACAAGAGCCCAACGTTCGAAAACTCGACTAACCGAAGGACAGATCATGAGCAGTACAGTAAAACCAGAGCGGGAAGAACCTATGGGGGTTGAAGTCGATCCCCGTCTTTCACGTGGCGTGAAGGCATTCTTGAAAGCGTTGAATTCTTCAGGCGGGCCGCCGCTTGAAACCTTATCTCCACTTGAGGCGCGTGAGGTGCTGGTGAATGCGCAAGCATCCGTTCCAGTCGATCTTTCAGGCATCGAAGAGTCGGAGAAGACCATTGCGACTGATGGCTGCCCGATCAAACTAAACATCGTGCGCCCAGAGGGCGTCAAAGGCAAACTCCCGGTCTTCATCTTCATCCACGGCGGCGGCTGGGTGCTGGGCGATTACCCAACGCACAAGCGGATGGTGCGTGATCTCGTCGTTCTTACCGGCTTCGCCGGAGTCTTTGTCAACTACACGCGTACGCCTGACGCCAAGTATCCGCAAGCCATCAACGAAATCTATGCTGCTACTCGTTGGGTGGCTGAGCGCGGCGACGAGATCGGGGTTGATGGAAAAAAACTGGCCATTGTCGGCAACAGTGTCGGCGGCAATATGACAGCCGTGACCGCGCTGAAGGCTAAAGAGAAAAATGGCCCCGAGATCAAACTTCATATCATGATGTGGCCGGTCGCAGATGCCGATTTCGAGAGGGAGTCATTCAAACAGTTCGGCGCGAAGCGTTTCCTCACCACGCCGCTGATGAAGTGGATGTGGGACCTCTACACTAGTGACCCGAAAGAGCGCAAACAAATCTACGCATCGCCCTTGCAAGCTACCGTGGAGCAATTGAAGGGACTACCTCCGGCGCTGATACAGATCGCGGAAAGCGACATCCTGCGCGACGAAGGCGAAGCGTACGGGCGCAAGCTGGACGAGGCGGGAGTCAAAGTCACGACAGTGCGTTACGACGGCATGATCCATGATTTCGGATTGCTAAACGGCCTGGCGGAAGAACCGGCGGTGCGTTCACTGTTTGAGCATGCGGCCGCAGAGTTGAAGAAGTACCTGCGGCCCTAGGGCAGCAAGCGGGATAGAGCATACTGGACGAGCTTCGTCGACACACCACTGTCGGCGAGATTGCTCGGCGATCGACTCGACGAACGCCGTGACCGGACGTTGCCGATCGGCCGCGTCGTCGGCCCCGCGGACGTCGCCGCGCTCGCCGTCCATCTCATGACGAACACCGGCCATCGAAAGGAGCCTTAAATTGGCAAGCGAACAGAAAACGGTGATCGTGACCGGAGCTTCGCAGGGGATTGGCGCCGGGATCGTGAGAGCGTTCGTCGAACGAGGTTTCAACGTCGTTGCCAATTCCCGAAACATGACTCGATCGATCGAGGTCACGGCTTCCGATCAGGTCGCTCTGGTGGACGGTCACATCGGTGAGCCAGGAACTGCCATAAGAATCGTTGAGACGGCGCTGTCGCGTTTCAATTCGATCGACGTACTGGTGAACAACGCCGGCATCTTCATAACCAAGCCGTTCACGGACTACACGGCCGAGGACTTCAGATCGCTCGTCTCGACGAACCTCGAAGGGTTCCTGTACGTCACGCAACTCTCGATCAAGCAAATGCTGACGCAGAAAACGGGCGGAAGC
>DASUXH010000155.1:0-7970 GCA_036378015.1 Nitrospira sp.
TTTCAACCAGGCCCTCCGCGCTGATCCCGAAAATGCGCGAGCCTATCTCGGGGTGGCCAAATGCTATGCGAGTCGGGGAAAAGTGCAATTGGCGATCGAGAACTACACCAAGGCGATCAAGTATGAACAGGACCCGCAAAAGAAAAATGAGATCATGAACAATCTCTATAAAGAAGGCGGGACCTGGGATACATAAAAGATGCGCGAGAGACGATTGCGGAAATGAATCTTCACGCGTCTAGCCAAGACATGATACGGCGGCTCAAAAAGCTGAACCAACAAGCCGCAAGGAGAGAGAACCCCGAGGCGTACTCGTACGGTGAGGTGTTCGAACGACTGAGAAAGAAGCTTGGGAAAAGCGCGTCTTGGCGCGCTGGGGTCGGGTGGGTGAGAAGGGCAGGTTTTTCAGCCGCCGACTACAACTCTCTGATCGCGCCTTGGAGGACCGTGATCTGCGTCACCGGATCGCCCGAGCTCTTCAACTCTTTCCGGATCTGATCCTTCAGGTAGGAGGAGTAGCCGACGCGATCGATCAAGAGATCGAGAAACCGCTCGGCCGGAAGCAGACTTTGCGCTTTGAGCTCTTCGACGGTTTCGTCGCTCACCGGCACGTAGGTGCCGCCGAGATGAAACACGACGTTGTAGTAGCGTCCCTGACCGATGCGTTCAAAGCGAAGTCCCTTCACGATCGTGCCTCTTCATCCGGCAAGGCGCCCATTGTAGACAACTTCCTGCCGTGAAGACAAGGGTAGCGGCGCCCGCGATGGGACTCATCGGTCAGGCCGGCTACCTTGTTTCGCGAAGTATTCCTGCCGGCTTACGGCCACGTCCGCGACGAACATCACGCCTGAATGCCGTTCAAACAGCGGTCGCAGACCGGCTAGAATGGGCTCCACCTTTTCTTGAGGAACGACGGTCATGATCATCTCGAGGCTTTCCTGTTCGCTGAACATGAAATGCGCCTCGCGCACGCCGTGGTGGCCCTTCCCGGATATGTTCCCAATAATGGTGTAACCGGTGGCATTGACCCGGTCCAGCAAATCGGTCACGAAGGACCGGTGCTCCCCGGCCACGATCACGCGAATCTCTTTCATTGGATGCAATGTCAAACCCATTCATCGACTCCTTTCCCATGCCCACTCAAGCGAGGTAAACGCATTCATGGAATGGCGTTCCATGTCCCCTTCGCGTGATACCGATACCATATCCCATCCTCCAAGGCGACGAGATGCACCCACTCATTATGATAGTAATGCTGCAGCACTTCGTGCCGCGAAATCAGCTTATCGATCCGCTCGCGCGGGGCCTCAATAATGGTGAGGAGCCGCATAGGCTCGTGATACGGCGTCCGGCCGTTCATGACCGTTTGCCTCGCCAGGCCGAGTCGAAGGTCGCTCCAAGGTCCTGACATGATGCCCAGGCGCCCCACGACATTGTGATAAATCTTGCTCCCGCTCCCATACACGTCGTTGTCCGTCGTTGAAAAGTAATGCTCCATATTGATCCACTGTGCCACGACTTGAGGGGCGGTCAACAGCACTTCCAGCAGGCGGTTCGTCGGGTCCTCCCGGTAGTCATACGAATGAAGAAACGTACGCCCGCCTAAATCGAGCCCCATCGTCAGTTCGCGTCGAGCGATAATGAACGCAGCATTCCCCGAGAGACCCCATTCGGGCCTCACCTGGCTCCAGTCCGTGCTGCGCTTTCGGACGTGAGCCTTCGCCTTGCGTCCGGCGAGCCCATTCTCGACGTCCGGCAGTCGTGCGCACCGTTCCTGACTCGTCAATTCGGCCGCCTCTCGGAGATCTTCCTGCAAGCGCGTGAGGTCCGCCCGATGCGTCGGAGGGACATCTTCCAGGTCGAGCAACTGCACCTCGTCGGTCGTGGTATCCATCTGAGCCGCGATGAAATGGGTATCGGACGGGATCTCGATCCCGTTCTTGGCGAGCCGAAGCCTCACTTGTAGATTGTTCGCCATCATGGCGAGCACCCGGGCATTGGGCTTGCCCTCATTTCCGCCGCACGCGCCGCAATCGAGCGCCGACTCGTAGGGATTGTTGTCCGACGTACTTCCGTGCGCGCAGAACATCACCAGGCGCGCAAAATTCTTGGTCAGTCCCATCATGCGCAGGGCGGTGTCCACGGTGAGCGCTTGCTCTTCGATGGTGAAGCCGGTCCTGGTGATCCGCTCTTTGTGGCGGGAGGCGGCTCGGGCGTTGAGTTCGTACTGACGGCGCAAGGCGTCGGCGAGGCCAACCAATCCCTCCTTGGAAAGCCCGGCCTCTGCAGCGGAGGCCAGCAGCGGTTGATCAGGTTCGTCTGATCCGGACAGTGCGTATTGGCGCAACGCTTCGACCAACGCCGGCGTCATGCGGGAGCTGCGCAGGCCGAGCCGTTCGTGCAGCGCTTTGCGCACGACGGCTTGCTGCTCGGCGGTGACCATCTCTGTCGTTTCGCCAGGGGCCAGTTTGTCGACGGTGAGCGTCGTCGCGATGGCGGGCACGAACAGCCGGCGCAGCCATTCCGTCCATCGACGGTAAAGCGAGGGAACAAGCGTCTTGCCGAAAATGGGGATTCCGTAGAACCACCCGAGCGATTCCACCATGACGTACGGCGTCACGACGTTTTCTTTCAGGTCATGCAAGAGCGTGTGCCCCGCGTGCACCCATTTCGCTCTGGTTTGGTGCTTCGCCACCTTGTGGTCGAGATAGCTGCGCGGAATTTCTCTGATCTCGTTCTTGGCGCGCATGATCACCGGAAACTGTTCCGTGTCGTGTTCTTTCCCCCAGGCCCGGTAGCGGATGAAGGCGGCAAAGAAGCCGGCGAAGCCGTAGGTCTCATGGGCGCCGGTCGATTCCAGGTGCCGGCGGAACGGTTCCGATCGCACGTCGATGCAGTAGACGGATTGCGAATAAGGCCTGGACGGGGCCGTTGTCCCGGCACCCGTTGTCCGGGCGCGGAGCTGCCCCAGCAGCGACTCCTGATAGCTGCCTTCAAGGGCTTTCAGCCAGACCGGACCGTGAGCGGATTCCGGAAAGGCCTCGACCCATTCGACGAGCGTCTTCAACGTTTCGGGAGCGGTTTGCACGAGCAAGTTCCGATCGATATCCAGCGATTGAGCCAGCGCCAATAGCGTCCTGGCTGCAGCTCGACGGGCCGCCGCCGCCTGTCGAGGGACGACTTCGATCTCGTACCGATTGAGCACCGCCTTCCAGCCGGAGCCCTTCTGATGGGCCAGCCGGTCGACCTCCTCGGCGTACAAGGCAGGCAGTCGCCCCGCGACCCGCTGCCGCCGCAAGTAATACTCTTCCCGATGGCTGCGCATGTACGCGATCACCGCCTCGTAGCGACCTTCGATGCCGAGGTGTTCACGGCAGGCCTTCTGAACCAGCTCGCGGGCGTACCACAGGCGAACGGCCAAAAACTTCACGAGACCTGCCGGATACGCCTGTTGCCACGGATAGTCCCGTTCCTCTCCGCGCCACTTGATAAAACCGGCCCAGCCCGGGAGAGCCGTCAATTGCAGCGAGAGATAGTCCTGGCGGAGATCGGACGGAATGCCGAGAGCGTCGAGACTGTCCAGCAACGCATCTTCGGGGTATTCGGGGAGCGCCGAGATTTTTCGCTTGCTGTCCTCGATGCCGCAAGGGGACCATTCATGAGCGGCAATGATCTTCCAGGCATGATAGAGACCCTTCTCGCGTTCGGGCATGGCCCACGTCCCGTGTCCCTCGTCGAGGAACGCTTCGCACCACTTGATGAGTTGATCGTTGATCTCGCCGACGATGCGGGTGCCCAACGTGTCGTCGCACCAATGCGAAAGGGTAAGCCACCGTCCCAACCCGGCTTCATCGCCCTCCACGATGGCGCCTATCCGTGTCCGCAGGTCCGGATACGTCAACACAGATTCGAGACGGGCCGTGAGACTTTTGATCAGCGCGTGCGAAGGATCAGGCAGCTGACTGTCGAGGGGTTCAACGGGCAACCCGATTCCCTCGGTGAGGCAGGCGCGCAGCACCGCCTGGTGTGTGATCGTGCGGGCGCCGATCGCGAGGCGCGTGTCCTGTGCCATTGGAGCCAACACGAGATCGAGGTGTTCCGACCGGATCCTTCCCGACTGCAAATAGTGGCGATACAGCTCGCTAGGCAGATAGCCGCTCCCTCCCATGAATTGTTTGCCGCGGCGCACCGTTTCCTCGAAAGGAAGGTATTCGAGACTGTGGAGCGGATTGTGATGCACAAACGTCCGCATCGGCCAATATTGGGCGAAGACTTCTCCGGCGAGACGAACCACGCCGCGCAATTCCATCCGTCTCGATTCGAGGTCGGTCGTGCGCTCTAACGGGTCCACGTGGGTGATTCTCCGGTGGCGGTCAAGAATGGGTTTCCTTCGGAGGCGAAGAGTGTCGTCGGCGCAAGCCCCAAGGCCAGAAGGACCAGCACGACAATCAGCAACGAAGCGAATTCGGCGTGCAGCAGATCGGTGTATCGCAATTCGGGCCGCCGCTCGCCGAAGAGCAGCCGTTGAACCATTTGCATGATGTACCAGGAGGCGGCGAGCCACGCGAGGAGCGTGACGAACAGGCCGGCCGAGGAGGGGAAGGGAGAACTCAGCAGCAGGCCCATGAATCCGGCAAAGACACCGAATGGCGGCAGCCCCATTGCGGCCAGTGCCAGCAAGGACAGCAAGACGGCATATTGCGGCATGCCGCTCGCCAAGCCACTGATCGATTGCGGGTCCACGTCGTCGCCGTACCTGGTTCGGACCACCTGCCAGGCAACCAGGAGCCCGCTCGTCGCCAGGCCGACGGTTCCGACCAGCAGCGCGGATCTGGGCGTGACTGATCGCGAAGCGACCGCGAACCACCAGAGTATGGAAAAGAACGAAAGACTCCCATAGGCAAGGAGGAGACGGACCCTGGATTGCGCTAACGCTTTGAGAGCGCCATAGGACGCGCCGACGAGGGCGAAGAAGCTCACGGTCCACGCGACAGTGTCAGGGACCGTCGTCATCGCCGCGCCAAGGCCGTGGAGGCCGATAACGGGAAGCAGCACGACGATAAATGAGGGCAGGCTGCCCGGCAACCGCGTGAGCGCCGTAAGGTGTCCATCGTGGAACGGCACGAGCGGGAGCAACACCGCGCAGGCAAGCAAGGACGCAACTGCGGACAACGGAGCTTCGGCAATGGCCGACAAGGCAGCGCAGAGTGCACCCAGAGCGTAAGCGCCGATGCCCCACCAGGACCGTGGCCACAGTGCGCTATGATGGCGGTAGACCAGTCCCGCAATGAGTCCCAAGAGCAGCGTCAAGCTGAGAGAACTGAAAGGCGGGGGACTGCTCAGCGCGGATAAACCGAGTCCCAGCAAGAGCAGGGTCAACACCCACGAACGACGATACGGCTCGTGAACCGGCTGCCCCAAGATCGAAATCGCCGCAGCCGCCGGAAGCAGGCACAGCGGCAGGAGGCCTTCAGGCGGAGCCTCGAGCCGTCCCGCAAATCCCGCGATTGTGGCGAGGGTGATCAGAGCCCAGACGACCGAGGACCATTTCAAACGGCCGGGGTCCGCCATGAAAGGCAGACTGGCCAGCACTCCCAACAACGGGATGCCGGCTAACACCCATGAGATCAGTGTGGCGTCCATCATCGCGACCAGCCCCTCTCTCGTTTGTCGAGTTGATGGGCCAGGCGCATGATCGTCTGTCCTGTCAACATGTAGATCTCGTCCGCATACAGCCGGTTCATGAACGGCAGATAGAGCCGGATCCGCAGACGGTCGATCCAAGGCGGCATGCGTAAAGACATCCCATGGGCGCTCATGTACACATAGCACCAACCGGCGACGGTCAGGACGGTCGCCGTGACGATCATGAGATCGAACAGCCAGTCGGGCAAGGCGGCCATTCCGAAGTAAGAGGCCACTTCTTCCGGATTCGGGTACAAGAACTCCGTGAACGACTCGACAGCGAACAGATAGACGAATACGATGAAGAGCAGCGTCACCAGCATCGCGGCGGAAACCTTCCAAGACGCCACTTGGCGCAAACGGGTCAGGGTCAAGATCGCTTGCGAAGAGGTGATCCAGATGAAGAACAGGAAGATCACCGTCCCTTGCGATTCCAGCAAGGGGATGCGCAGCACCCCATGCGTGATCAATAAAATAAGCAGGGGGATGAAGAGGGTGGTCACGAAACCGGTGAACCAGGTGAGACGGGACAAACGTAGGTCCTCCGTGTGATCGTCGACATGGGGAAAATGCGGTTCCAGGCGCGCCTTATGGATGACATTGCCGCAGTTCAGAAAGACGGTCGCCTTGAACAGGCCGTGCGCGATCAAATGGAAGACTGCGAGGGCAAAGGCGCCCAGGCCGCACTCCATGATCATGTACCCCATTTGGCCGATCGTGGAGAACCCAAGCGTTTTTTTGATGTCGTTCTGGGCCAGCATCATGGAGGCGCCGAGGATCGCGGTCAGCGTGCCGATAAGAAAAGCGACATGCAGCGTAGTCGAGCTCTGTCCGAATAACGGCGCGAGCCGGTTGATCAGAAAGCCGCCGGCATTGATGATGCCCGCGTGGAGTAACGCATGGACCGGCGTCGGAGCGAAGAGCGACCCTGGAAGCCAGAGATGAATCGGAAACTGGGCCGATTTTCCCATCGCTCCCACGAAGAAAAGCAGTGTGACGGCCGTTGCTCCGCTGATGTCCGTGCCCGGCCAAAGGGACAGCGTGACCGGCGTATCGGCCGCTCGAACAAAGAGCTCTTGAAATTCGAGCGTGCCGTACAAGTGATAGGTCAGTGTGATGCCGGCGAGAAAGGCCGTGTCGGCCACACGTAAGAGCGTAAAGGTTTTGAACGCCCCTGCCAGTGTTCCGGCATGGGCATGATTGTGCGCGAGCAGGTAAAGAAGATAGCTGAGAATCTGCCAGAACAGAAAGAGCATCATGAGATTGGCGCTGGACACCATACAGATCAGCACGAAATCGGTGAGACAAATCATGGCAAGATAGCGGCGGGCGTGGCGGTCCTGGTACATGTACCCAATCGAGTAGTTGTAAATAATAACGCTTACGCCGGTGATCAACGTCATCATCACAGCGCTCAGCCGGTCGACGTAAAATCCGATAGGAATTGCGAACGAGGCCACCGAGGACAGATTGTAGAATCGGATTGAGACAGGTCCGTCGGTCGTCACGACATACAACGTCGCAGCAGCACCGAGGAAAGCCGCGCCGACGGGGTAGGCGGCCAGCCTCATCCGCGCATGCTCTGAGTCCCCCCGGCCGGACAGCACGATGCAGGCGGCTGCAAGCAGGAGGAGTGGCACCAGCAGGACCAGCGTCACGACTACCTCATCACAGGGCTAACCATTTATACGGCATCAAGACCGCCGTCAAGCGCTCATCATCGAGTGCGTCCCTGCGCCGGTTCCTCGAAGCGTCGGATGGCGGCCAACTGAGCCTGCCCCAGGCGGTGCAAACCTTCGTCCACGTAGAGCCGGTTCAAGAAAAGGACATACAGCCGGATGCGGATGCCATCGATCCAGGTCGGCATGGGCAGTGTTCGGCCGTGAGCCCTGATATACACGTAGACCCAGCCGATCACGGTGACGAGCGTTGCCGCGCCGATCATCATGTCGAACAGACGGCTTGGCAGTTCCGCGGCCTTGAAGTACGCCGCGACGTCTTCCGGGTTCGGATACAAGAATGCCGTGAATGATTCGACGGCAAACAGGTACACGAACACGACGAACAGGAGCGTCAGCAGCATGGCGGCGGACACTTGCCATGAGGCCACCGCGCGCAGGCGCGTGAGCGTCAGGATGGCCTGTGACGACGTGATCCAGATGAAGAACAGAAAAATCACCGTGCCTTGCGCTTGGAGCAAAGGGATGCGCAAGGCCCCGTGCGTGACCAGAAGAATCAGCAACGGCATCAGCAGCGTCGTGACGAATCCGGTTACCCAGGTCAGT
>DASUXH010000156.1:0-3002 GCA_036378015.1 Nitrospira sp.
CCGAGCCGCCGTTCAAATGCCGCCTCCGGCTTGAGCGGCTGCGCGGGAAGAAGCTCGCCCTTGTAGATCCAGGTTTTGACGCCGATCTGTCCCATCGTGGTATGGGCTTCCGCAAAGCCGTAATCGACTTCGGCCCGTAGCGTATGCAACGGGACGCGGCCTTCTCGATACCATTCGGTGCGGGCGATTTCCGCCCCGCCCAAGCGGCCGGCGATCATGATCTTGATGCCTTGTGCACCCAGACGCAGCGCGGACTGCACGCTTCGCTTCATCGCCCGACGGAATGCCACCCGCTTTTCGAGCTGCGTCGCCACGTTCTCGCTGACCAGCTGGGCGTCTAACTCGGGCTTCTTGATCTCCTTCACCGTGATGTAGACCTGCCCGCCGTACTGCTTTTCCAGCTCCACCTTCAGCTTGTCCACTTCGGCGCCCTTGCGGCCGATGATGATGCCGGGTCTGGCGGTGTGAATGATCACGCGAGTCTGGTCTCCGGAACGTTCGATCTCCACCTTGGCCACGCCTGCATGAAACAGCTTCTGCTTGACCACTTTTCGGATCTTGATGTCCTGGTGGAGCAGCTTCGCGTAGTCCTTGCCCGCATACCACCTCGAGCTCCACGTGTAGTTGTAGCCGAGCCGGTAGCCGATTGGATGTGTTTTCTGCCCCATACGATTCGTTCCTCAGTTCTGCGGCGGCCGCCTGCCGCTCGGCGCAATGTTCAGGCCCGTGATTTCTCCGGCACGCCGCGCGCTTCCACGACGACGGTGATGTGACTGGTCCGCTTCTGGATGGCGTTGGCTCGTCCCATGGACCGGGCGCGGAAACGCTTATAGATTGGCCCGCAGTTCACAAACGCCTTGGACACCCGCATGGACTCGCTATCGCCCAGTTCTTTCTGTTCGGCGTTGGCGACGGCCGACCGCAAGACCTTCTCGATCACGCGTGCAGCATGACGCGGAAGATGCTTGAGCATCGCCAAGGCCGTCGGCACCTCTTGGCCGCGAATCATGTCGACCACCGGCCGCGCCTTCCGCGGCGCCACCCGAACAAATCGTAGTACTGCTCGCGCTTCTGCCATTGTTGCACTCCCGTCATGCCGCCGGTCTCGGCGCATGACGCCGGTCTCCTATTTCAACGCCACGGCTTTCTCGGTCTTCGCCTGCCCGTGGCCCTTGAAGAATCTCGTCGGGGCAAACTCGCCCAGTTTATGGCCAACCATGTTCTCGGTGACGAACACGGGGATGAACTTCTTGCCGTTATGGACGGCAAAGGTATGCCCAATCATGTCGGGCACGACGGTCGATCGCCTCGACCAGGTCTTGATGATCTTGCGGTCCTTCGTTTGATTCATCTGCTCCACTTTCTTCAGCAGATGGTCGTCGACAAAGGCGCCTTTGCTGATCGATCTAGGCATTGCGCACTCCTGACTTCCGGCGGGCGATGATGTACTTGTCGGTCTTCTTGTTCTGTCGCGTCTTGTAGCCCTTCGTAGGCAGACCCCAAGGGGATACAGGATGCGGATTGCCCTGGCCGGACTTGCCTTCGCCGCCGCCGTGGGGATGGTCGACCGGATTCATGACCACTCCGCGCACGTGCGGGCGACGGCCCAGCCATCGGTTGCGTCCTGCTTTGCCGACAGTGATGTTCTCGTGGTCCAGATTGCCGACCTGGCCGACCGTCGCCATGCACGACGCGAGGATGCGACGCATTTCGCCAGACTTGAGCCGGACCTGCACGTACTCGCCGTCCCGGCCCATGACCTGAGCAAATCCTCCCGCGCTGCGGATCAGCTGGCCGCCTTTTCCGGGCTTCAATTCGATGTTATGAATCGTGGTGCCCAGCGGCATGTTTGCGAGCGGTAGCGCATTGCCGGTACGCACCTCGGCGTCCGCGCCGGATTGCAGCACATCGCCGACTTGTAAACCGATCGGCGCCAGAATGTAACGCTTCTCTCCGTCCTTGTAGGTCAGCAGCGCGATGCGGGCCGAGCGATTGGGGTCGTACTCCAGGGCCGACACTTTGGCGGAAATTCCGACCTTATCGCGGCGGAAATCGATCTTCCGGTAGAGCCGGCGATGGCCCGCGCCGCGATAACGGACCGTGGTCCGTCCGTCGTTGTTGCGCCCACCTGTTCGAAGATGAAACGATGTCAATCCTTTTTCAGGCCGCTTCTTCGTCAAGTCTTCCGTCGTGACGATCGTCATGCCTCGTCGGCCTGACGTCGTCGGCTTATACGCTTTCAGTCCCATGTCTGTCCTTCTCTCTGCCTCTTATGCGCTTTCGTACAACTCGAGTTTCTCGCCTGCCTTGAGCTTCACGAAGGCCTTCTTCCAATCGGAGCGCTTTCCAGAAAACCGGCCCAGACGCTTGATCTTGCCCTGCACGTTCAGGACATTGACGCGCTCGACCTTGACTTTTAAGAGCGTCTCGACCGCCTGCTTGATCTGGAGGCGATTCGCATCCGGATGGACCAGAAAGCCGACCGTGTTGCTGCTTTCGCGGAGGGCGGTGACTTTTTCGGTCAGCAACGGCTGAATGAGCACGCTGTGGAGATCGACTTTCATGCCCAAACCTCCTTGACCCTCGCCAGCTCCCGCTCCGGAATCACGATCGTACCCGCCCGCACGATGTCGTAGACGTTGAGCCGATCGGGCGTCACAACGTTGACTTTCGCCAGGTTGCGCGCGGCCTGCGTCAAGCCGCTTTGGCCGTCACCCGCGACGACCAGAATCTGCGTTCCTGCGGCGAACTGCGCCAAGGCCTTGGCAAGCACCTTGGTCTTGGGCTGCTCGAACGAGAGGCTGGAAACGACGAACAGCTGCCCTTCGCTCACTTTCGAGGACAATGCGCTTTGCAGCGCAGCACGATATTTTTTCTTGGGCATGCTATAGGCGTAGCTCCTGGGCTTCGGGCCGAACACCGACCCGCCATGCCGCCATACCGGGGACCGAACGGAACCTGCCCGCGCCCTTCCCGTGTGCTTCTGCTTCCAGGGCTTCTTC